>DASWFM010000018.1:0-21074 GCA_036394235.1 Solirubrobacteraceae bacterium
TCGTGTCCGCCGGCACCGCCGTGCCGCAGGCGAAGGCGAGCACGCACGCCGCCGCGCCCGCGCCAAGGCTGATCGGGAAGCGCGCGCGCATCGCCTCCTTTCTAGCGCAACGGCGGTGGGCGCTGCGCCGCGTAGGAGTGTCGCTCGACGCCCGTTATGCTCACCCTCCGGGCCCTCCGCCGGCGGGCTTCCAGCAACGCAGGAGGGCATTCCGAGATGGCCAAGACCCCGCAGGTGGGCGAGGAGGCACCCGACTTCGAGCTCGAGGGCACGAACGGTCCCTTCAAGCTCTCCGAGCACCGTGGCGAGCGCGTCGTACTGCTTTTTTATCCGGGCGACAACACGATGGTCTGCACCAAACAGTTCTGCTCCTACCGCGATCGCGCGGAGGACTTCTCGGCGCTGGGCGCCACCGTCGTCGGGATCTCCTCGCAGGACCTCGCCTCGCACGAGGCGTTCGCCGCCAAGCACTCCCTGAATGTGTCGCTGCTGGCCGACGTCGACCGGCAGGTGTCGCGGGCCTATGACGCATACTCCCCTCGCCTTGGCGTCAAGCGCGCCGTGGTCGTGATCGACGAGCAGGGGATCGTGCGCCACCGTCACGACCACCGCCTGGGGCTGGACTATCAGTCGGTCGACGAGCTGAAGTCGGTGCTCGATCAGCTGCCGGCGCCGGCCGGCAGCTGAGCCGCGGCGGGCACCTCGCCCTCGGAGGCCGCGCGGGCGGTGTGAAGCTCGGCGATCTCGAGCTGCATGTTCCGGGGCCGTTCGCCGGGGCCCGGGGTGCGGCGGTGCCAGTTGCCGTCGCCGTCGAGTTCCCACGAGCTCTGGTTGTCGGCGAAGGCACGCGCGAGGGTGTCGAGAAGTTCGTCCTGCAGTTCCGGCTCGAGGATCGGCGCAGCGAGCTCGACGCGGTGGTCGAGATTGCGCGGCATCAGGTCGGCCGAGGCGATGAAGACTTCGCGTTCATCGCCGCGCTCGAAGGCGTAGATGCGTGAGTGCTCGAGCAGGCGTCCGACGATCGACACGACGCGGATGTTCTCCGAGATGCCGGGCAACCCTGGGCGCAGGCAGCAGATCCCCCGCACGTTGAGGTCGATCTGGACGCCGGCCTGGGAGGCCGCATACAGGGCGCGGATGCAGCGGCCGTCGACCAGCGCGTTCATCTTCATCGCGATCCGTGCAGGCTCGTTCTCGGAGTGCGCCGCCACGGTGCGCTCGATCCTCTCGATGATCCCGTCGCGAAGCATGTTCGGGGCCGTCAGCACGCGGCGATAGTGCAGTGGACGTCCGTAGCCGGTGAGGTAGTTGAACATGTCGGCGACGTCGGCGCCGATCTGCTCGTCGACCGTGAAGAGTCCGAAGTCGGTGTACAGGCGAGCCGTCGCCGAGTGGTAGTTGCCGGTCCCGATGTGCACGTAGTTGCGCACCCCGTCGCCCTCGCGGCGGACCACGAGCACGCACTTGGCGTGGGTCTTCAATGCGGGCTGGCCGTAGACGACGTGCACGCCCGCCTCCTCCATTGCCTTCGCCCAATGGATGTTCATGCGCTCATCGAAGCGCGCCTGCAACTCGACCAGCGCGACCGCCTGCTTGCCCCGTTCGGTCGCGTCGATCAGCGCGGGAACCAGCGGCGAGTCGTCGCTCGTGCGATACACGGTCTGCTTGATCGCGAGCACGTTGGGGTCGGCGACAGCCTGCTCGACGAAGCGCTCCACGGAGGTCGCGAACGAGTCGTAGGGGTGGTGCACGAGCACGTCCCCTTCGCGCATCGCCCCGAGCACGTCCGGGCGGTCGGGCTCGTGGCGCATGAGCCGCGGCTGGGTCACCGGCATCAGCGGTTCGTCGCGCAGCTCGGCGTGACCCGGCAGTTTGACGATCTGCCACAGCGCGCCCATGTCGAGCAGCCCATCGACGGGGAACACCTCGTCGTCCTCGACGCCGAGCAGCGTGGTCAGCGCTGCGCGCAGCGGCTCGGACATGCTGGCGCCGATCTCGACGCGCACGATCTCGCCGAAGCGCCGCCGCCGCAGCTCGTCCTCGACCGCCTGCAAGAGGTCGGCCGCGTCATCGGAGACCTCCAGATCGGCGTCCCGCGCGACCCTGAAGACGTCGCAGTCGGCGATCACCATGCCCGGGAACAACGCATCGAGGTGGTTGGCGATCACGTCCTCCAGCGGGACGAGCAGGGCCGGCTCGCCGCCGGGCTGGCGCAGCGTGACGAACCGCGGCAGGATCTCCGTCGGCACCTTCACGCGAGCGAACACGGTCTGGTCGGTGACGGGGTCGCGGACCAGCACCGCGAGGCTCAGCGACAGGTTCGAGATGTAGGGGAAGGGACGGCCGGGCGCGACGGCGAGCGGCGTCAGCGCCGGGAAGATCGCCTTCTGGAAGTGGCGGGCGAGCTCCGCGCGTCGCTCGTCGTCGAGCTCGTCCACGCTGACGATGCGGATGTCGTGGTCGTAAAGCGCCGGGCGCAGCCGCCGTTCGAAGCAGTCGGTCAGCCGCCGGCCCTGTTCGAGGACCTTCTCGCGGATCAGCGCAATCGTCTCCGAGGGCGTGTGGCCGTCCTGGCTCGGCGTCTCGACGCCGGCGTCGATCTGGTCGCGCAGCCCGGCCACGCGGACCATGTAGTACTCGTCGAGATTCGTCGTGTAGATCGCGCAGAACTTGACGCGCTCGAGCAGCGGCACGCGCTCGTCCTCGGCGAGCTGGAGCACGCGGTCGTTGAAGTCGAGCCAGGAGACCTCTCGGTTGATGTACAGCGAGGGGCGCTCGAGCGAGGCGGTGTCGAGCGCCGGGCCGGGACTGCCGGCAGCCGACGGGGCGGGTGGAGCGTAGCCGGCCGGCGTGGCAGCGCTGCTCGCGTAGGCGCCCGGCGCGGGTGCGGAGCTCCGGCCGATTTCGGCGCGGGCGGTGGTCGGGTTCGGGTCGTGTTCGCCTGCCGCGTCCATCACTCCCTCACGCTACACGCTGAAGGGCCGGGCGAGAAGGAGAACGCAAATTAGGAGATTTCTCGGCGATGTTCGGCACGGTAGGCTGATGCGATCCCATGGCTCGCCAGCTCTGGCTACTGCGACATGCCGAGGCGGAGCCGCACGGAAGCCGGGAGGATCCGGCGCGCCGCCTGACCGAGCGCGGCGAGCAACAGGCACGTGCGGCCGGCGCCGCGATCGCGCGCATGGGGGCGCGCTTCGACGCCGTGCTCTACAGCCCGAAGGTGCGCGCCGCTCAGACCGCCGAGATGGCCGCGGAGGGATGGGAGGCGTCCGACCGGGAGCGCTTGGAGGTCTACCCGCCGTTGGCGGGCGGATTCGACGCCGCCCAGGCGCTCGAGGCGATTGCGGGCCGCGGCCCGGAAGCGAAAATGCTGCTGGTCGGCCACGAGCCGGACCTCTCGATCGTGGCCGGCGAGCTGACGGGCGGTCGGGTGGACCTGAAGAAGGGCGGCCTGGCGGTGCTGCGGTTAGACGGACCGAGCGCCGAGCTCGCGGTCCTGATGCGTCCCCGCGAGCTGGGCCTGATCGCCGGCGTCCCAGTCGGCGGGCACTGAAGACGGGACATCGCTCGGGTCCACGACCTCGAGCGATTCGGCCGCGAAGCGATAGCCGATCCCGAAGTGGGTATGGATGTAGCGCCAGCTCGGCGAGGCCTTCTCGAGCTTCTGGCGCAGCTTGCGGACGAACACGTCGACGGAGCGGTCCCCGCGCACCATCGTGTAGCCCCAGAGCCGCGAGTAGATCTCCTCGCGCTCGAGCACGCGACCCTCGGCGGCCGCCAGCAGCTCGATCAACTCGAACTCGCGGCGGGTCAGGTCGATGCTGCGGTCGCCGACGAACGCCTGGAAGCGGTCAGAGCGAATCTCGACCTCGCCGGCGAGCACCGGAGCGCTCTCCGCGCGCCCGCTGCTGCGGCGGCGGCGGCGCACGACGCTCTGCACGCGGGCGATGACCTCCTCGGGGTGACAGGGCTTGGTGATCCAGTCGTCGGCCCCGAGGCGCAGGCCGCGTACCCGCTGGGCGACGGTCGAGGGACCGGTGCAGACCACGATGCCGAGCTCCGGCAGCGCCTCGCAGAGGCGCTCGAGCCAGCTCCAGGCCTGCGGGCCGAGCACGGCGAGGTCGACGACCAGGGCGCTGAGGCGCATCGAGACGACCGCGTCGGGCGGGACGGGGCTCGCCAGCACGCGGTGCTCCCAGCCGAGACGGTCGAGGCGCTTGCTCAGCACCTGGATGAAGCCGCTGTCACGGTCGAGAACCGCTATACGCAACGATCCCGACGCCGAGGCGGAGCCGTCGGGCGCGATCGACGAGGCGGCTTGGTTGGGGCCCCTCTCCCCGGCGCGAACGCTTGCCGTCATCGAGGGGCAGTGTAAGTGATCGCGGCGTCGCGGAGACGCCCTGCAAGGCGACGTAACAGGATCTTCACAGGCGGCGGGGCGCTATTTGCGAGCGGCTACTGCGACGGGCCGCGCGGCCGCGAGGAATCGGGCGGCCGGTCGCGGCCGCTACTGCGAGGCGCCGAGCGGCCGCGAGGAATCGGAGAACTCCCGGAACAGGCCCGTGACCACGAATGCGACCTGCTCGCCGATGTCGACGGCGTTGTCGCCGATTCGCTCCAGCGCCCGTGCCACCAGCGTCATATGCATCGCCCACTCGCGACGGTCGGGATCATCGCCGATTTCGATCGCGACCCTGAAGATGTCCCGGTTCAGCCGGTTTATTTCGCGGTCCTGGCGCACCAGGTCCTCGGCCAGCGCGACGTCGCGGCCCGCGAACGCGGCCTTGCTCTGCACGACCTCCGAGCGCGCATAGGCACCCATCTTCGCCAGCGCATCGAGCACCTCCCCGTCGACCGGGGGCGCGTATCCGGACAGGGGGATCAGCTTGGCGATGTTCACGCACTGGTCGCCCATGCGCTCGATGTGCTTGATCGTGTGCAGGAGCGCCGCAACGAGGCGCAGGTCGCCCGCGACGGGCGCCTGCAGCGCAAGCAGCGAGAGGATGCCCTGGTGGACCTCGAGGTAGCGGCCGTCGACGCGGTCGTCGTCGGCGATCACCATCTGTGCGAGCTCGACGTCCTGATGATGGAGCGCCTCGAGGACCCTGTCGAGCTGCTCGACGATCAGATCCAGGCCGCCGAGAGCGTGGGCCTCCAGCTGCTGGAGCTGCTCCTGGAAGTGCGCCCGCCCGCCGGTCGCACCGCTCTCGGGCACCGGAGCAGTGTCGGGAGGCGCGCCCTCGCCGGCGGCGAAGTTCCCGTCAGCCGAACTTGCCGGTGACATATTCTTCGGTTCGGGAGTCGAGCGGTTTGGTGAAGATCTCCTGTGTCGGCCCGACCTCGACGAGCTTGCCGTCGAGCAAGAAGGCGGTGCGGTCGGCGACCCGTGCGGCCTGCTGCATGTTGTGCGTGACGATCACGATCGTCACGCGCTGCTTGAGCTCGGCGATCAGCTCCTCGATCCTCAGGGTCGCGATCGGGTCGAGTGCCGAGCACGGCTCGTCCATCAGGATCACCTCCGGCTCAACCGCGAGCGAGCGAGCGATGCAGAGGCGCTGCTGCTGGCCGCCGGACAGGCCGGCGCCCGGCTCGGCGAGGCGGTCGGCGACCTCGTCCCAGAGGCCCGCGCCGCGCAGGGCGCGCTCGACCTTCGGCTGCAGGTCGCCGCGGCGCGCGGTCAGGCGCAGCCCGGCGGCGACGTTGTCGAAGACGGACATCGTGGGGAAGGGGTTCGGCTTCTGGAAGACCATGCCGATCGCGCGCCGCACGGCCACGACATCGACCTGAGGGTCGTATACGTCGACGTCGTCGAGCATCACCCGGCCCTCGGCGCGCGCCCCGGGGATCTCCTCGTGCATGCGGTTGATGCAGCGGATCATCGTCGACTTGCCGGAGCCGGAGGGGCCGATGATCGCGGTGACCTCGTTGGCGCGAAACTCGAGGTCGAGGCCCTTGACCTGCTCTGCCTTGCCGTAGAAGGCCCGCAGGCCCTCGACCTTCACGGCGACGCCCTCTCGGGAAGGCGCGATGGGCTGACCGTCCCGGTGCGCGGGGGTGACGATCGGCCCTCGGCGTCCCGGCTGGCCCTGGGTCTCCGCCCGGCCACCCTGCGTGTCGCGACGGTCAGTCTCTGAGGGGCGGTCGGGGTCCACGTTGCTCACCTGCTCGGTTGGGCGGGTAGACGTCATGCTAAGCGGCTCCTTCGCGAGACTAGACGAGCAAGCAGGTTAAGCAACAGGATCATCACGACGAGGGTCAGCGCGGCGCCCCAGGCGCGGTTCACGACCGACTCGGTCGGCGAGGTCACGTCGTTGTAGATCTGGACCGGGAGCGAATTCATGAAGGCGCCGAGATCGCTGGTGGTCTTGTGCGTCGACGCAGCCGTGAACAGCAGCGGAGCGGTCTCGCCCGCGGCGCGGGCGGTCGCGAGCAGGATCCCCGTGACCATCCCCGGCAGGGCCGTCGGCAGCACGATCCTGGCGATCACCCTCCAGCGCGGCGCACCGAGCGCCAGCGCGGATTCGCGCAGTTCGCCTGGGACCAGCAGCAGGATCACCTCCGCCGAGCGGATCACGATCGGCAGCATCAGCAGCGCGAGGGCGATGGAGCCCTTGTAGCCCGCATACGAGCTCCCCGTGCCGACCACGAGCACGATGAAGACGAACAGTCCGAAGAGGATCGACGGCACGCCGGTGAGGACGTCGACGAAGAACCGCACGAGCTGGGCGAAGCGGCTGTCGCGCCCGTACTCAACGAGCCAGACCGCCACGCCGATGCCGAGCGGGATCGAAATCGCCGAGGCCAGCGCGACTATCTCCAGGGTGCCGAGGATCGCGCTCTTGATGCCACCGATGCTCGAGGTTTTGAAGAACGTGTTGCCCGTGGGGTCGGTCGTGAAGAACTCCGAGCTCCACGAGCTGAGGCCCTTGTGGAGCAGGTAGTAGACGATCAGCACGAGCGGGATCAGCGCCACCACCGTGGCAGCGAGGATCGCGCTGCGGGCGAAGCGGTCGCGCCGGCGCCTGCCGGGGCTCACCGCCAGGCGCTCGATCATCGACGGGGTGGCGTGGGGGCCGCTCATGAGCCGGCCACCGTGTCCGCGGCCATCATCGCGGTGCCGCCGGAGCTGTGCTGCTCGGCGCGGGGCGGTCCGGTCGCGCGGCCCGCGCGCACCACGAAGTAGCGGGCCAGGGCGTTGACGAGCAGCGTCAACACGAACAGCAAGAGGCCGGCCGCGAACAAGGCCGAGCGGTGGGTGCCGGTCGCCTCGCCGAACTCGTTTGCGATCACGGCGGCGAGGCTGTAGCTCTGATGGAAGAGCTTGTCGACGAGTTTCGGCGAGTTACCGATCACGATCGTGACGGCGATCGTCTCGCCGATCGCCCGGCCCAGGCCCAGCATCGCGCCGCCGACGATCCCGGAGCGGCAGTAGGGCAGCACCGCGATCCTGATCATCTCCCAGCGGGTCGCGCCGAGGCCGAGCGCCGCTTCCTTGTGATCTGCGGGCACGGTGGCCATCACCTCGCGACTGATCGCGCTGACGATCGGCAGGATCATGATCGCGAGCACCAACCCGGCGATGAAGATGTTGGGAATCGTCACGACGCCACCGCCGACGAACGGGACGAACGAGAGCCGGTCGGCGACCCACTGCTCGGCGCCTTTCAGCTTCGGGGCGAGAAAGAAGATCCCCCATAGCCCGTAGACGACCGACGGCACCGCCGCGAGCAGCTCGATCAGCACGGTCAGGGGCGCGCGCAGCCGCCGCGGGCAGAGCTCGGTCGTGTAGAGCGCGGCGGCTACTGCGACCGGTACGCCCATGATCAGTGCGAGCGCCGAGGTGAGCAGCGTGCCGACGACGAGCGGCAGGGCGCCGAAATGACCGGCGCCGGGGTTCCAGTTGTTGTCGAAGGCGAAGCCGACCACGCCCGTGTGCGCGAACGCCGGCTGCGCCTGCCCGACGAGGCGCACGAAGAAGTAGACGATCAGCGCCAGGATCAGCGCAGCGAGCAAAGTCAGGCCGTACTTCAGGGCCCGGTCGGGAAGACGTGCCAGCGGTGACCGCGCCAGCAGGGCGCGGTCACCGCCGGGTGCGGACGCTGCCTCCACGGAGAGCTTTCTAGCTGTTCCGTGGAGGCGACGTCATCTCGTCAGCCGCCGATCGGCGAGCCGTTGCACTGCAGCGATTTCACGGCTTCCTTCGACTTGGCCAGGAGCGGCGCCGGCAACGCCGCGTAGTCGGCCTGCGAGAGGATCTTCTGGCCTTCGCCGAGGCCGTAGGAGATGAACTTGACGACGTTCTTGGCCGCTTCTTCGCCGCCCGGCGTGCCGGCCTTGCAGAGGTCCTTGTTGACGATGATGAACGTCTGCGAGGTGATCGGGTAGCTGCCTGCGCCGCCCGGGTTTTTGATCTTGACGCCGAGGTTCGCCGGGATCTTCACGTCCTGCCCGGCAGCCGTCGTCGACTGCAGCGTCGGCAGCACGTAGTGCCCTTCCTTGTTCTTGACCGATGCGTAGGTGAATTTGTTCTGCAGGGCGTAGGCCTGCTCGACATAGCCGACGGCCCCTTCGGTCTGCTTGACCGCGCCGGCCACGCCGGCGTTGCCCTTCGCACCCGTGCCGGTCGGCCATGGCACTTCCTTGCCTTCCCCGACCTTGCTCTTGAATTCCGGGTCGACCGCCGCGAGGAAGCCGGTGAAGCCGGCTGTCGTGCCGGAGGAGTCCGAGCGGTGCACCACCGTGATCGGTGTGCTCGGCAGGGAGAGGCCCGGGTTCAGGGCCTTGATCTCGGCGTCGTTCCACGTCTTGACTTTGCCCATGAAGATGTCGCCGAGGGTCTTGCCGTCGAGGCGCATGCCGCTGTTGACACCGGGCAGGTTGTAGGACACCGTGATCGCTCCCAGGAACATCGGGATCATCTGCGGCGAACTGCCGTTCTTGGCGATTTCCTTTTCTTCTTCGGGCTTCAGCGGCGGATCGCTGGCACCGAAGTCGACGACCTTGCCCTCGAGTGCCGTGACGCCGGCACCGGAGCCGACCGCCTGGTAGTTGACCGTCAGGCCGGACAATGCCGAAGCCCACTGTTCGTAGACGGGCGCCGCGAACGTCGAACCGGCGCCGGAGATAGTGCCCGAGCCGCTCGCGGGCGTGGTCGCGGTCTTCGAGCTCGAGCCAGCAGGAGTCGATGAGCTGCTGCTTGTGGTTCCGCTCGATTTTTTGCTGCTGCCGCATGCCGCGATTCCCATCGCGAGCAGCAGGCAGCCTGCGAGCACGCCCAACTTGTTCTTGATCACTGCGTCTCCTGACTGGTTGTTATTTCGCCGGTTCTCGCCGGGCGGGCTTTCGGCCGCACGCCTCCAGCGCAGGACCGCTGCGTACCCCGAGCTACTTCCTCGGACAACCGCTCAACAAACGGGCCTTCCCGGCCCGGCAACAGTCTTCTTGGCCGTGAGAGTCCTCGATGTGAACATTTCGTGAAGGCTGTGGTTGGAAGCGGTAGCCGAAGCCGGGGTGTGTGTGGATAAAGCGCCGGTCTCCCCCGCGTACGGGGTCTCTTGGACCTCAGAGCTCTGCGGGTAGACCGCCACGACGAGCAGCGTCGCACCCGCGAGTGAACCGGGAGTTGCGAACTCGTGATCTACCCGTGAAAAAGGGTGAAAGGGCCGCCTCGGGCTTGAGGGCTCAATATGCTCGCCGGATGAGCCTCCTGCGCCGGCCCGTCGACCCCGTGCTGATGGAGCTCGTCGAGGAGTCCGGGCGCAACGTGCAGAAGTCGAGCCTGCTGCTCCACGACCTGCTGGTCGACTATCCCGAGCACTCCGCGCTGGCGCAGGACCTGAAGGTCTGCGAGCAGGAAGGCGACCGCATCACCCACGACATCATCCACCGGCTCGCCGGGCGGGGTCGCGTGCGCGCGCCGTTCGACGCCGGCGACGGCTACGCGCTGGCGAGCGCATTGGATGACATCGTCGACCACTCCGAGAACGCGGCGGCGCAGCTGGGCCTTTACGGCGTGGAGGCGCCGATGGAGCAGGCCGTGGAGTTCACCGAGGTGCTGCTCGGAGCCGGCGAGCAGATCGCCGAGGCGCTCCGGTGCCTGCGAACGTGGACGGAGCTGAGCACGCACCTCGTCGAGATCCACCGCTTGGAGAACGAGGGGGATCGGCTGCAACGCGACGGCGTCGCGTCGCTGTTCGCGGGCGGTATCGACCCGATGGTCGTGATCCGCTGGAAGGACATCTTCGAGTCGCTCGAGGCGGCCGTCGATGCATGCGAGACCGTCGCCCACGTGCTCGAGGGGATCACGCTCAAGCAGCACCGCAGGTAAGGCGCTCCGCCGGGTGGCTACAACGAGCCGAGCGGCACGCCGATGATCTCGAGCCGCCGTATGAGTCCGTCGAGAGCGAACGCACGGATCTCCTCGCTGCCGGCGCCGATCGCGGCGAAGTCTCGGTCTGAGCCGGTGTCGGGCGGCGCGAGCGACGCAGCCACCGAGGGAAGGAGGTCGCGCAGCGTCTGCCGGAGGACATCTGCGCTCGTGGGCTGCTCACGGACCGTTTCGCGCAGGAACCACACGCCGTAGCCGATGTGGCGGGTCTCGTCGTGGTGGATCCTCGAGTAGCCCTCGACGAAGCCGGGCAGGAGCTTCGCGCTCGACAGGTAGTCGGTGGTGAACTTGAAGGTGGTGAGGCCGAGGGCGCCCTCGAGGATCAGGTGGTAGAGCGTTACGAAGCGGACCTTCGCGGCAAGGCTCGCGGGCTGCGCGACGAGCTGCTCGTGGGCGTCGACGAGTTGCTCGTCGAAGATGTGGCGGAACGCGTCTGAGACGTTTGTGCGGGCCCGCGCCACGTGTGCCGCGATCGCCTCGGGCGCCGCGACGACCTCGTCCTGGAAGCGCGCGTAGAACTGCATGTGCCTGGCCTCGTCCGCCTGCTGGGTGGCCAGAAAGGTCGCCTCCTCCTCCGAGCCGTAGGCACCGACGAGGCCCGAGAACTTCGTGGTGATTCGCTCCTCGGCGACCATCAGCGACGAGAGCACGAAGAAGATCAGGTCGCGGTCCTCGCCGGTCATCTGCGCCCACTGGCGCGCGTCCTCGGCGAGGTCGATCGCGAACGGCGACCATTGCGATTCCTCCCAGCGGCGGTAGAGGGTCTGCGGGTCGTTGAGCTGGATCGCGGGGGCTGACACGCCGACGCGCCCTAGGCGGGCTTAGTCGCCCTTATCACCGCGGCGCCGGCGTGCTCGTGCACGCGGTGCGTCTCCAGTATCTCCACCTGGGCGAAGCCGGCCGCGCCGAGCGCCCGCTCGAACTCCACGCGCGTCAAGGCTCCTGCGATGCAACCGGTCCACCGATGCATGTCAAGTCGCGTCCTTTCGTCCATGTCAGGGTCCGCGATCACGTCGGAGATCGCCAGCCGGCCGCCGGGCCTCAGGACGCGGGCGGCCTCGGAGATCACCCTGGGCTTGTCGGCGGACAGGTTCAGCACGCAATTGGAGATCACCACGTCGACGCTCGCTTCCGGCAGCGGGATCTGCTCGATGTAGCCCTTGCGGAACTCGACGTTCTCGAACCCTGCCTCCGCAGCGTTGCGACGGGCGAGGTCGAGCATCTCGTCGGTCATGTCCAGGCCGATCGCACGGCCGGACGGCCCGACCCGGCGCGCCGAGATCAGCACGTCTGCGCCGGCTCCGGAACCGAGGTCGAGCACGGTCTCGCCCTCGACGAGGTCAGCGACAGCGGTCGGGACACCGCACCCGAGCGATGCGGCGAGGGCCTCCGGAGGGGTGGCGTCTCCCTCGCGGCGATACAGCGCGGCGCCGAACACCTGACGCCCGTGCTCGTCGGTCAACTCCACGCGCGTGCGGATGCTGCCCCCGTCACCCTCGGCCTGCCGAGCCGCGGCGGCGTAGCGGGCGCGTACCTGCTCGCGCACGGCCTCCTGGCCGCCGTCGGACGCGCAGCCGCAGCTCGAGCCTCCCGGTGTGCAGCAGCCGTCCTTGTCCTGTGGCTCGCAGCAGCTGGCCTGCTGCTCGGGCGAGCAGCACGTGACGCGTGCCCCCTCTAGCTCAGCCATGCCGACAGCTCCTCCAAGGCTCCGGGGACGACGTAGTAGTACGCCCACAACCCACGCCGCTCGGAGTCGACGATCCCGGCGTCGCGCAGCTTCTTCAGGTGGTGTGACAGCGTCGGCTGGGAGATTTCGAACAGAGGCACCAGCTCGCACACACAGACCTTGCCGGCATGCTTGCGGAGGACGTCGACCAGCTGCAGGCGCACCGGGTCCCCGAGGGCCTTGGCGACGGCCGCCATGCGGAGGGCTTGCTCGCGCTGAACATCGGGGTAGACGACCGGCTCACAGCAGCGCTCGCCCGGTGCGCGCTTCTGCTTCGGGACAAGCTCCAAATCGACGGACATCGATGTACTCATATCTATTGAACTTGCATTTGTCAATGCAATAGGATCGCCCGATGGCGGAGACGGACGGCTCCGTGGCCGTGATCACGGACATACATGCCAACTTCATCGCGCTCGAGGCGGTGCTCTCCCGAATCGAGGAGCTCGGCATCGCGGAGGTCTTCTGCGGGGGGGACCTGGTGGGCTATGGGCCGCGACCGAATGAGGTCTGCGCGCTGATCGAGGAACGCCGGATCCCGACGATCTACGGCAACTACGACTACGCGATCGCGCGCGACGAAGAGGACTGCGGATGCGCCTACGTCACCCAGCACGATCGCGACCTCGGGCAGCTGTCGGTGAACTGGACACTCGCCAACACCGCCGAGCGGGCCAAGTCCTTCCTGCGCGGGTTGCCCTTCGACGTTCATCTCGGAGTCGGCGAGGTCGGCGCGCACCTGGTCCACGGGTCGCCCCGCAAGGTCAACGAGTATCTGTTCGAGGACAAGCCGGCGCGCCTCTACCAGCGCCTTGCTGCCGCCGAGCGCGACGCCGTTCTCGTCTTCGGCCACACCCACAAGCCGTGGGTCCACGAGTACGGCCGCGTGCTGTTCGTCAACTGCGGCTCCGTGGGAAAGCCGAAGGACGGAGATCCGCGTGCCGCGTTCGCGGTGCTTCGCCCGGCGGGGCGAAGTGTCGAGGTGAGGATCGAGCGGGTCGGCTATGACGTCGCCGCCGTCGCCGAGGAAGTTCGCGAGGCTGGGCTGCCTGGCGAGTACGCGGAGAAGCTGCTCCTCGCCGCGTAGGAGTCGCCCATGAAGCCCTCACCGCCTCTCGGCCGCAGGCTGCTCGCGGAGTTCCTCGGATCGGCTTTCCTCGCCGCCCTTGTGATCGGTTCCGGGATCGCGGCGCAGACGCTCTCGCCGAACGACGTAGGGCTGCAGCTGTTCGAGAACGCCGCCGCCACAGCCGCGGGCCTGTTCACGATCATCCTCATGTTCGGTCCCGTCTCAGGGGGTCACTTCAACCCGGCTGTGACGCTCGCCGACGCCGCCTTCGGCGGCCTCAGAATGCGCGACGCGCTCGCCTATCTGCCCGCTCAGGTTGCAGGGTGTATCGCGGGTGCGATCACCGCGAACGGGATGTTCGCGCTCGCGGCGGTGAGCGTCTCGACGCACCATCGCGCCTCGCCGGCGCATCTGCTCTCCGAGGTCATCGCCACTGCAGGCCTGTTGCTCGTGATCTTCTCGCTGGCGCGCACGCGCCGAGCGAATCTCGCGCCCGCGGCCGTCGGTGCCTACATCGGAGCCGCCTACTTCTTCACGAGCTCTGCGAGCTTCGCCAATCCCGCGATCACCGTCGGGCGGATGTTCTCCGACACGTTCGCCGGGATCGCACCAGCCTCGGTCCCGGGCTTCGTCGTCGCGCAGCTCGCCGGCGCCTGCTGCGCGGTGCTCGCGATTCGAACGCTCTACCCGGACGTGGGGCCGGCCGATGCCGCCGACGTGGTGCTCCCGCACGGCGCGGCGTCTCCCCGGTGAGCTCGCCACGCGCAACCCATAGCGCGTAGTCCGCCCGGCACGAGGACGGTGACGCCCGGCGCTACGCTCGCGGGCCGCCTGGGAGGAAGACCGATTTCAAGGCGCGCGCGGCCATCTATGATGCCGTGCCCGGAGGCATGGGAGAGGGACCCCGCGGGCGCGACCGACCTCGCACGCCGCATCTACGGAGAGCCAAATGCACGTCGATCCATACATCGTTCTCGGGAGCGCGATCATCGGCTTCCTCGTCGGCATGACCGGAGCCGGCGGCGGCGCCCTGATGACGCCGATGCTGATCCTGCTGTTCCACGTCAAGCCATCGGCGGCGATCTCGAGCGACCTCGTCGCCGCGGTGCTGATGCGACCGTTCGGGGCGGCGGTGCACCTTCGGAAACGCACCGTCAACCTGAGCCTCGTCAAGTGGATGGTGGTCGGCTCCGTGCCGATGGCCTTCGTCGGCTCCTTCCTGCTGAAAGAACTCGGAAACTCGAAGTCCGCGCAGACGAACATCGAGCGGGTCCTCGGTGCCGCCTTGCTGCTCGGCGCCGCCGCGATGGTTCTGCGCTACGCGCTCGACGTCCGCAGCGGCCAGCGCCGTAAGGGTGTCGTCCACAACATCGAGCCGCACCCGCTCCGCACGATCCTGATCGGCATGATCGGGGGGGTGGTGGTCGGCCTGACGTCGGTCGGCTCGGGGTCGCTGATGATCATCCTGCTGCTGTTCCTGTACCCGATGCTCGGCGCCAACCAGCTGGTTGGAACGGACCTCACCCAGGCTGTCCCGTTGACGCTAGCCGCTGCCCTCGGCCAGCTGATCTTCGGTCACGTCGAACTCGATGTGACGGTCTCGTTGATCATCGGCAGCGTCCCTGCGGTGCTGATCGGCTCGCTGTTCTCTTCGAGCGCGCCCGACCGCTACGTGCGACCCGTGATCACGTTCGTGATCGCCGCCTCGGGACTGAAGTACATCGGCCTCGGCACTGAAGAACTGGGCTGGACGCTGTGCGGGATCCTGCTCGCGGTCGCTGTCGCCTGGCTTGTGACGAAGCGTCCCTGGCAGGTGCCGTCCGACGTCGGCGCGAGCCCGCCCGGCGAGATCCCCGCCGCCGGCGATCTTGAATAAACATCGCGGAAAACGGCTAAAGGAAAACCTGTGGGCGCGGATTTCGCCGCCCTTGCTTTGAGTAATCGGTGTGTTTATGATGCGCAACCTTAGAGCGATCACCGAATCTCGACATCTGTTCGAGGCACGTGGTCCACTATTCGCGGGGGCCGGATAGGCGAGCAAGGAGGCGGGGAGAACGCGATGAGTGTCGAGACGGGGAGTCCATCTGAGGCCGCTGCTCCACGGGGCGCGCGGCGATGAGTGTCGAGACGGGGAGTCCATCTGAGGCCGGTGCTCCATGGGGCGCGCCGCCTCTTTCGGCGCAGCGAGGGTTTCTCGGACTCGCTGCGCGCCGGCGCGTCCTTGTCCCAGGAATCTCGGAGGTTCGCGGTCCCGACGCCTCGATGCAGCGCGACGCGTTGTTCCGGCGCGGGCTGGCGCTGGCCGATGTGCTCGCCGTCGTCGGCGCGTTCCTGCTGACGCTCGTCCTCTCGCCGCGCGCGCTGCAGCTGACCTGGGCATCGGTCGCCGAGATCCCGATCCTGCTGGTCGCGGCCAAGATGACCGGCCTTTACGACCGCGACGAGACGCTGCTGCGCAAGACCACGCTCGACGAGGCGCCGCGGCTGTTCCAGCTCGCGACGCTGATTACCGTGCTCGCATGGCTCGCCGGCGGTGCCGTCTTCCACGGCGGCATCGGACGGCAGTCGGCGCTGATCCTCTGGATCGTGCTCGCCGGGCTGCTGATCATCTGCCGGTCGGTCGCCCGCGTCGTCGCGCTCGCGATTGCACCCACCGAGCGGTGCCTGTTCATCGGCGACGAGATGTCCGCCGCCACGATTCGCTCCAAGCTCGACTGCCGTGGCGGCGTGAAGGCGAGCGTCGTCGCGCACCTCGACCTCGACAAGGTCGCTCCTTGGTCGACCGATTCGTTCTCGGAGTCCCGCCTCGCCGAGATTCGCGACCTTGCCCAGACGCTCGACGTGCATCGCGCGATCATTGCGCCGCGTAGTGCAGACGCCGGCGAGATGCTCAACCTGGTGCGCACCCTCAAGGCTGTGGGCGTACGGGTCAGCGTGCTGCCGCGGCTGCTCGAGGTGGTCGGCTCCTCGGTCGAGTTCGACGACCTCCACGGCGTCACGGTGATGGGCGTTCGGCGCTTCGACCTGACTCGCTCCTCAGCCCACTTCAAGCGCGCCTTCGACTTGATTGGCGCCTCGCTCGGCCTGTTCGCCGTCTCGCCCCTGCTGATCGGCCTCGCGATCGCGATCAAGCTCGACAGCCGCGGTCCGGTGTTCTTCCGTCAGCAGCGAGTCGGCCGTCACGGCAAACGCTTCCAGATGCTCAAGTTCCGCACGATGGTCCCCGAAGCCGAGGCGCTGAAGGACTCACTGCGCCACCGCAACGAGGCGATGGAGGGGCTCTTCAAGATCGCGCAGGACCCCCGGGTGACCCGTGTCGGGCGCTGGTTGCGCCGCACGGCGCTCGACGAGCTGCCGCAGCTGTGGAACATCGTCCGCGGCGAGATGAGCCTCGTCGGCCCCCGGCCGCTCGTGATCGAGGAGGACCAGCGGATCGAGGGCTGGCACCGCCGGCGCCTCGAGCTGATGCCGGGCATGACCGGGCCCTGGCAGATCCTCGGCCCGGCGCGCGTGCCGCTCCGCGAGATGGTCGCGATCGACTACCTGTACGTGGCCAACTGGTCGCCCTGGTCGGACATCAAGATCCTGCTGCGGACCGTGCCGCACGTGATCGGCCGCCGCGGCCTCTAGAGAAGTTCCGACGCTCGCCCGGCGGCCTCGCGCGCCGGCTCGCTGGTTCCGACGCTCGCCCCGCGCCCCGCTATTTGTTGCTGCTCTGACGCCTGAATTCGGCGACTTCGCGCGCTTCTTCCGCTTCGAACTTCTGGCGCGCTTCTTTCTGCGCCGCCGTTTCGCTGCCTGACCTTTTCGAGCCGGCCGACCCCGACCCGGATTTCGAGGAGGGCTTCTTTTTGACGTGCGTCGTCGCGGTTTTCTTGCGGGGCGTCCGCGTGGATCCTTTCCGGTGCGTCTTGGCGGCCGGCGCCGTGGCCGCGGCGCGGCGAGCCGCCTGTTCGCGCTTGCGTTTCAGTTCGGCGAGTTCGAGCTCTTCCTGCGTTTCCGAGGCCGATTCTCGCGCCTTGCGCGTGGCCGGTTGGCCTTCGGTTTCTGATGCCCCGGGGGCGACTTCGGCCGCTTCGCTTCCGCCGCCTTCGCCACCGCCGCCACCGCCACTACTGCCACCGCAGCCCGCGAGCAGCGCGGCCGCGAGCACGCATGCCAGCGGCGCGGCCAAGCGGCCCGGCAAGGGCGACGCCTTCGCCGGCTCGCTCATTCGCCCACCGGCGTCGACGGAGCGCTGATCGTTTCCTGGGACCTGGTGTGCGCGGGCGTTTTTTTCTTGACGGTCACTGTCTGCGAGGGCGTGGTTTTGGTCGTGGTTTTGGTCGTGGTCGTCTGGGTCTTGCTCTTCGCTTCGGCTTGACGCTTGGCCGCTGCTTCCCGCTGCTTCTTCTTCACGGCCTGTTCGGCGTCCTTTTCCCGCTTCTTCGCCCGTGCCTTGGCCCTCGCTTCAGTCGTCTTGGCGGTCTGGTCGGCTTCTTCTTCGCGCTTTCCCGATTCGATCAGCGAAAGCTCTTCGCGGTTCTTCGCAACTTCAGCGGCTTCTTCTTTGCTCTGCGCCGCTTCTTCGGAGCGGGCCGCTTCTTCGGACGAGCGAGCGGATCCTTTTTCCGAGCTTTCGAGCTGGGCGCAGCCGCTCAGCGCGCCGGCACCGCTCAGCGCCAGCAGGCCGGAGATCGTCACCGTCAGTGCTCGACTTCGCCGCAAGGAGTGCATCCGTTCCGTTCCAAGGGTTCCCCGGTGCCGGGCGCGATCCTCCCGGCCTCTGAAAGAAGGGTAGCCGGGGGCTCCTCAGGGGGCGCCGTCTTGCATGCCTCTCCGCCGTTCCAGCGCAAGCCCGACCTGCTCGCTGATGCGTCGCCGGAAGGCCGCCACAGAGAAGCGCTCGGCGTTCCGGACCGCGTCCGCAGGGTCCAGACCGAGGCCGTCGACCCCTTCGATCGCCACGCGGAACGCCTCGATGTCGTCGAGTGCCGCCAGCCGGCCCGTCACGCCGTCCAGCACCGTCTCGAGCGCGCCCCCCGCGGCGGCTGCGATCACGGGTCGTCCTGCCGCCTGCGCCTCGACCGCCGTGATGCCGAACTCCTCCATGCTCGGCACGATCACCGCTCGCGCCTGCGCATACAGCTCCGCCAGCTCGCGATCGCCGACGCGGCCGAGGAACTCAGCCTCGGGATACGCCTCGCGAAGCTCGGAGAGGTCGGGTCCGGCACCCGCGACACGGATCGGCGTCCCCGCTCGGCGCGCCGCCTCGAGCGCCACCTGTAGGCGCTTGTGCCTGACGATCTCCGAGACCACGAGCAGCTTCTCGCCCGGCACGCCCGGGGCGAAGCGCTCGGTCTCGACCGGCGGATGCACGATCGTCGACTCACGGCCCCAGTAGCGCCGGATCCTTTCCCGGCTGAGCTCCGAGATCGCCAGGTAGACGTCCACGCGACGGCTCGCCGCCAGGTCCCAGCGCCGGATCCTGCGCAGCGCCACGCTCAGCGCCGGGCGCAGCGGCGCCGGGGTCTCCTCGAGCGCCCGCTGCCGCTCGTACCAGGCGTAGCGGAACGGCGTGTAGCAGTAACAGACATGCACGGCCCCGGCCGGAGCTCGCACGCCGTGCGCGAAGGCGCTGCTGCTGCTCAACACGATGTCGCTCGCCGGCAGCTCCAGCCGCCCGGTCGCCCACGGGTACAGCGGCAGCAGCCGCCGGAAATTCTCCTGGCTGACGCCCAGGCGCTGCAGCGGGGAGGTCGTCACCGACCGTCCCGCGAAGCGGCCGTCGGTGCCCTGCTCGTCGTAGAGCAACGTGAAGATCGGCGCGTGCTCGTAGAGGTCGGCGATCGCGGCGAAGGAGCGCTCGGCGCCGCGCATCACGAGCAGGTAGTCGTGCACCAGCGTCACGAGGGGATCGCTCGATGCCGGCTCCGCGGTGCTCATCGCTCGCTCGTCTGACACCTGGCGCTCCCGTGAGGCGCGCTAGGCGCGCTGCGCCTCCGGGTCCCCGCCTGGAGCCGGCTTCACGGCGCACAGCGCGACGCTCAGGCAGGGGTAGCGCAGCAGCCCGCTGAGCGGCCGGTCGAACGCGACCAGCGGCCGCAGCGGCAGCACCGCGAGCCAGCCGGCCGTAACGCCGGCGCGCGCGCTCAGCCGCCGCATCAGGTCGGTCAGCTTCTGCGCGATGAAGCCGCTGATGAAGGCCTCCTCCGTGACCTCCAGCCCGGCCCGCGAGGCGATCTCGGCGAGGCGCTCGGGCGAGTACCCGTAGCGGACGTGCGAGCCGTCCTCGACGGGGCTCGGCTCGAGCTCCTCGGTGAACAGCGGCCGGTGCCCGACGAAGGGGGTGCTGAGCAGCAACCGGCCACCGGGCTCGAGCATCTGTGCCAGCGAGCTGACGAGCCCCTGATCGTCGCTGAGGTGCTCGATCGTCTCGAGGCAGATGATCTGCTCGAACAAGCCGAGCGCGGCCCGCTGGGCCTCGATCTCGCGCAGGTCGATGACCCTGAAGTCGACGCCGCCTACGCCGAGCAGCTCGGCGCGCCGGCGTGCGCTCTGCTGCTCCTCGACGGAGAAGGAGGCACCGATCACCTCGTTGCCGCGCCGTGCCGCATAGATCGAGAAGCCGCCGTTGCCGGAGCCCGCGTCGAACGTCCGCCGGCGCCCCGCGAGCAGGTGCGATCGCAGCCACAGCCAACGGTCGAGCACGCAGGGATCGCCGGTGATCAGCAGCATGCGCCAGCCGAAGATCCTCAGCAGCCTGTCGAGCATCGGCGCAGCGTATCGGCGCTCAGCGGCCACCGTCGACGAGCCGCTCGAGCGCGTCAGAGATCTGCTCGCAGACCTTTTCCGGCGCGAACAGGCGCGCCGCCTCGGCTCTCGCGACAGCGCGCAATCGCTCGCCCTCGCGCGCGACGTCTGCGAGCATCGACGCGATCGCACGGGCCATCCCCTCGACGTCGCCTGGGGCGAACTCCGCCACGACCGTACGGTCGACGCCCTCGATCGCGCCGACCTCACTGGTCGCGACGACCGGCACCCCCGCGGCGAGCGCCTCGGCGACGGTCAGCCCGAACGGCTCATACTTCGCAGCCTGCAGCAGCACCGAGCTGCGCGCCAGCTCAGCCGCGACCTCCGATGAGGCAATGTGGCCCGCGTATTCGGCGTTCGCGGGCAGCTCCTCGAGCAGCGCCGTGTAGTCGGAGAACAGGCTCGGACCGCCGGTCACGCGGATCTTCGCCTCGACGCCGCGCTCGGCCAGCAGCCGCGCCACCGCGATCACGTCCTCGATCCCCTTGCGCACCGAGATCCGTCCGAGCACGAGCACCACCGGCGGCTGCTCGGGCCTCGGCTTCAGAGCGGCAAAGCGGTCGCTGCGCAGCGGATTCGGGACGACCACTGTCCGCTCACGAGGGAAGCCGTAATCGTGGACGAGGTGGTCACGAAAGACGCTCGATATGCAGACCAGCAGAGCGGCCCGGCGGACCGACAGGTACTGGAGGACCGAACGGAACAACGAGACCGCCGCGACCAGGGCGACGGTGGCGGCCGGTTGCGAGCGCAGCGCCAGGCGCCGCTCCGCCCACATCCAGCGGAGCTCGCCCGCGATGTGCGTCTCGGGATGGATCACGAGCGGAACCGACCGCGCCAGCCCGGCGGGCAGGCCGGGCGTCTCGATGTTCGAGAACTGGTAGACGAGGTCGTACGGGTGCTCCCGGTGCCGGCGAGCGAGCTCGCGCCGCAGCCGTAGCGAGGCGACTCCCCGCGCGAACATGCCGCTGGCGAACGCCGCGATCTTGCCGCGGCTGTACCAGCGGCCCCACTGCCAGCGGCTCGTGCCCCACACGAAGGTCACGTTCTCGCCGAAGGCGAGGTTGCCCTCGCCGAACGCGATCGACTCGTCGCCGGCG
>DASWFM010000019.1:0-5482 GCA_036394235.1 Solirubrobacteraceae bacterium
CAAGACGCTCGAGCGCGAGAGCCCCGACCTCGTGCTGCTCGGGCAGCAGTCAGACGACGGCGAGTGCTACACGATCGGCGCGGTCGTCGCCGAGCACCTCTCGATGCCCTCGCTCACGCAGGTGATCAAGATGGACGTCGACAGTGACGGCCTGCGCTGCGAGCGCCAGGCCGAGTACGGCTACGACACTGTGCAGATCAAGCTGCCCGCCGTGATCTCGGTCGGCGACGCGATCAACGAGCCCCGTTATCCCTCCCTGAAGGCGATCATGGGCGCCAAGAAGAAGCCCCTCGACGCGGTCGCCATCGGCGACGTCGGGATCGACGCCTCGAAAGTCGGCGGCGATAACTCAGCCGCGCAGTGGGTCGCCGCGAAGGCCCCGCCCGCGAAGGCCGCCGGGGAGATCATCGAGGACGAGGACACGGGCGAGACGGTCGAGAAGATCATCGCCTGGCTCGACGAGCGGAAGCTCATCTAAGGAGATTGAGGAACGACATGGCAAACATCCTGGTCTACGCGCTGCACTACGACGGCGCGATCAACAAGAACTCCCTGGGTGCCGTCTCCGAGGGCGCCAAGCTCGCCGCGGAGCTCGGCGGCGAGGCCCACGCGATCCTGCTGGGCGAGAACGTCCCGCAGGACCTCGCCGCCTCGCTCGGCAAATACGGAGCCAAGAAGGTGCTCGTCGCCGAGGGCCCCGAGGGACTCGCCCAGCCGCTGGTCGACGCGATGGCGAAGGCGATCACCGACGGCGGCTACTCCTACGCGCTGTTCGGAGGCGGCCTGCTCGGCTTCGAGATCGGCGCCGGCTTGGCCGCGCGCCTCGGCGCCGGCGTGGTGATGGAGGTCACGAACGTGAGGGCCGAGAACGGCGAGTTGATCGCCGAGCGGCCGATCCTGGGCGACTCCTCGATCTCCGAAGTGAAATACCGCTCGGACGTGGGGATCGTGATCGGGCGCCTCAATGCCTTCGAGATCAAGGACATCGGCGGCGCCGACGCTCCAGTCGAGCAGCTCAGCTTCGAGCTCAGCCCGCAGTCCTCCCAGGCGACGATGGTCACCCGTGGTGAACAGCGGGGCGCCGACGTCGACATCGAGGGAGCCGACGTGCTGATCGCGGGAGGCCGCGGCCTCGGCAAGGCCGAGGGCTTCCAGCTCGCCGAGGACCTCGCGGCGGCGTTCGGCGGCAACGCCGCGGTGGCGGCGACCCGAGCGGTCGTCGACGCCGGCTGGTACCCCTATGCCGCGCAGATCGGCCAGACCGGCAAGACCGTCTCGCCGAAGCTGTACCTCGCCGCCGGTATCTCCGGGGCGATCCAGCACAAGGTCGGGATGCAGAGCTCGGAGAACATCGTGGCGATCAACAAGGACGCCAACGCCCCGATCTTCGAATTCTCCGACCTCGGCATCGTCGGCGACCTGAACAAGATCCTGCCGAAGCTGACGGAAGCGGTGAAAGCGAAGAAGGGTTCCTGAGATGTCCTCGAACGGCAGCAGCAACGGGAAGGTCTCGCCCGCGGCCTTCCCGCCCCCGGTCGACTCACGCAAGGAGTTCATCAAGCGCGGCCTCGACGACGAGGACGAGCTGATCGAGGTCGGCGTGGCGATCGTCGGCGGCGGCACCGCCGGGCTCGCATGCGCCAACCGCCTGCTGCAGCTGCTCGCCGAGGACCCGGAGACGATGGAGCGCCTCGGGGAAGTCCCCGTGGCGGTGATCGAGAAGGCGAAGACCTGCGGCGGGCACAACCTCTCCGGCGCGGTGATGCGGCCCGGGCCCCTCCAGGAGCTGTTCCCGGATCTCAGCAGGGAGGACTGGCGCAAGGAGGGCTTCGCCTTCGGCGAGGTCAAGAAGGAGTCGGTGTACGTGCTCACGGGTCCGAAGAGCAAGCTGCCGGTCCCGATCCCGGCGGTGCCGAACTTCAAGAACCACGGCAACGAGGTCGTCTCGGTCTCGGCGATGGCGCGCTACCAGCAGCGCCAGGCCGAAGAGGCCGGCGCCTACGTTCTCACCGAGACCGCGGCGACGCAGCTGATCGTCGAAGACGGCCGCGTCGTCGGGGTGCGCTCCGGCGACAAGGGCCGCGGCAAGGACGGCGAGCCGCTCGGCAACTTCGAGCCGGGGACCGACATCAAGGCCCGCGCGACGGTGCTGGCGGAGGGCTGCTGGGGCCACCTGACCGGCCCCGCGATCAAGGAGTTCGACCTCGCCGAGGGCCGCGAGCCCCAGGTCTGGGAGCTCGGCGTCAAGGAGGTCTGGAAGGTCCCCAAGCCGCTCGACCGGGTGATCCACACCTTCGTGCAGCCGTGGCCGCTCAAAATCGCGCCCAAGTACGGGCAGCTCGGGGGAACCTGGATCTACCCGATGAAGGACGAGAAGACGGGCGATGACCTCGTCTCGATCGGGTTCGTGGTCGATCTCAACTATCGCGACGCGACAACGTCCGCTCACGACCTCCTTCAGACTTTCAAGATGCACCCGCTCGTCAAGGAGATCCTCGAGGGCGGCGAGCGGGTCGCATGGGGCGCGAAGGCGCTTCCCGGGGGCGGGTACTGGTCGATGCCCAAGCTGTCGATGCCAGGGGCGGTGCTCGTCGGCGACTCCGGCGGCATGGTGGACACGGCAGCACTGAAGGGCGTCCACCACTGCATCAAGTCGGGGATGCTCGCAGCCGAGTCGATCTACGCGGCGCTCAAGCGCGGCAGCAGCGACTTCTCCAACTACGAGGACATGGTCGAGCGCTCCACGATCGGCACCGAGCTCTACGAGGTCCGCAACACACGCCAGGCCTTCCAGAAAGGCTTCCTCGTCGGGAGCGCGCTCGCCGGCCCGTCGATCATGTCGAAGGGCAAAGTGCCGCCGGGTCGCCAGGAATGGCATCGCGACGACGCCGAGCCGATGTTCATCGGGAACACGAAGGATCGCTATCCCAAGCCCGACGGCAAGTACACCTTCGACAAGCTCTCCTCGGTCTTCATCACCGGCAACGCCACCCGCGACGACGCCCCCAACCACATAAGGGTGCGCAAACGCGTGCCGCGGGAGATCGCCGAAACCTGGCGGTGGATGTGCCCGGCAGGGGTCTATGAGATACCCGAGGACGCCCCCGAGCACGGCGAGGTGGACGTGATCGTGAACTACACCAACTGCGTGCAGTGCGGGGCGATCACAGCCAAGGGCGGGCGCCTCACGACGCCCGAGGGCGGCGACGGGCCGCTCTATCAGCTGACCTGACCGCGGCTCCGCGCGGGCGCGCAGTCAGCTGACCTGAGCGCGGCTGCGCGCGGCCTCGCAGTTTGCGGGCTGCGGCGACGCGAAACCTGTGCCGCATTGCAGTGTTAGGGGGGATGTGAGACGCACCTTGAGCAGACCCTCCGCTTCGCGGATGCTGCGGGCCTTCGGTTTCGCGGCGGCGCTGCTCGCGGTGCTCGCGTGGCTGGCGCTGGCTCCGCGTGCACTCTCGGCGACGCCGGCGAGTGACCAGGTGGCTGGATCCAGCCAGGCCAAGCCGACGATCTCGGCGCAGCTCGAGCAGTGCGTCACCTCCTCAGAGCAGGCCGAACGCTCGGCGACCTTCTCCGGCGAAATGACAGCCGTCCCCGGTACCGCGAAGATGGAGATGCGGATCGACGTGCTCGAGCGCCAGCCCGGCGAGATGGCCTTCCATGCGATCACCGCGGCGGGGCTCGGCGCGTGGCGGACGGCGGCGCCGGGCGTGAAGACCTACAGGTACCTCAAACAGGTCACGAACCTTGCTGCTCCGGCCTTCTACCGCGGCCAGGTCCGCTTCCGCTGGCTGAACGCCCGCGGCAGGCTGATCAGATCCGCCGAACTGCGCACCGCGCGATGCGTCCAGACGATCCCCCCCGTCGAAGAACCGCTCACCGTCCAGGGCCAGGCGAAGTCCGGCTGAGGCGGGTAGGCCCGGGCCGGCTGGGGCTCGCTAAACTCTTCTGAGCAATGAAGACCGAGA
Organism: Solirubrobacteraceae bacterium; assembly: GCA_036394235.1. GTDB lineage: Bacteria > Actinomycetota > Thermoleophilia > Solirubrobacterales > Solirubrobacteraceae > Palsa-744. The sequence continues at coordinate 3,972 of DASWFM010000019.1, forward strand.
TCCACCCGACCTACCAGCAGGCCCACGTGCGGTGCACGTGCGGCAACGAGTTCATCACGCGCGCAACCCGTGACGAGCTCCATGTCGAGGTGTGCTCGAACTGCCACCCGTTCTACACGGGCCGGCAGAAGCTGATGGACACCGGTGGCCGCGTCGAGCGCTTCCAGCGCCGCGTCGCCAAAGGTCGCCTGGCACAGTCCCGGTCAGCCAAGTAGGGCGATGGCGGCGCGTCCGGCCGCGGGGTCGCCGAGCGTGCCGCTCCTGAACGGCGCGGTGGCGGCACCCGAGGCGCCGGCGACGCCCGACGCGTCCGCTCGCGCCGGGGCCGGCGGAGCCGAGCTGATCGACGGGCAGCTGACGGCGGTCCGCGACGCCCCGCTCGGGGGCCAGGCCGTGCTCGAGGGCGTGATGATGCGCGGCGTCTCCAACTGGGCGGTGGCCGTCCGCAAGCCGACCGCCGAGCAGCTCGCCTCAGGTGAGCGTTCGCCGGAGGAGGCTGCGCTCGGGGAGATCGAGGTGAGCACGTACCCGCTGGACTCGGTGTTGCGCCGCCACCGGCTGCTGCGCCTGCCGGTGATCCGCGGCATCGTCGCGCTCGGCGGCTCCCTTGCGATCGGCTTCCGCGCCCTCGAGGTTTCGGCCAACGCCCAGCTGCCTCCGGCCGAGTCGAAGGACGGAGAAGGGAACGGAGCCAGGGAGGGAGAGGAGGAAGGGGAAGCACAGGAGATACCCAAGGTCGTGTGGGCCGGCACCGTCGTGGTCGCGCTGGCGCTTTCGATCGTCCTGTTCTTCCTGATCCCGGTCGGCCTGACGAGCCTGATCAAGGACCAGCTCCACTCCTCACTGCTGTTCTGGCTGATCGAGGGGACGCTGCGCACGGCGATCTTCCTGGGATACCTGACGCTGCTCTCGCGCCTCAGGGACCTGCGCCGCGTTTTCGAGTACCACGGCGCCGAGCACAAGACGATCTCCTGCTACGAGGCGGGCCTGCCACTGACGCCGGAGAACGCACAGCGCTTCTCACGCCTGCACCCCCGCTGCGGCACGAGCTTCCTGCTCGTCGTGATGATCGTCGCGATCTTCGTGTTTGCGCCGATCGGGCTGCCCGCGTGGTACTGGCTCGTGCTGACCCGCATCCTCGGCGTGCCGGTGATCGCCGGCATCTCCTTCGAGCTGATCAAGTTCGCGGGACGCAACCGTCGCCGCCGCTGGGTCCGCGCGGTGATGTGGCCCGGCTTGAAGCTGCAACTGCTGACGACCCGCGAGCCTGACCTCGACGAGCTGGCCGTAGCGATCGCCTCGCTCGACGCGGTGCTCGCGCTGGAGCAGCCGGGGGAGCTGGGCGCGGAGGACCTCATCGGCCTGGAGGTCGTGGCCTAACCAGACGGACCGGAGCGCTTCGCCGGGCAGCGCGAGCAGCCTAGGCGGGCTGGACCTGCTCGGCCGTCAGCACGCCCTCGACCAGCACGCGCCAGGCCGCCTTCAGTCGCTCGAGGCTCGCCTGCCGGACC
>DASWFM010000020.1:0-2843 GCA_036394235.1 Solirubrobacteraceae bacterium
CTCCCGTTTGCCTGGCCCGTCGCAGGCGGGACAGGTCACGTTCACCCAGTCCTCGGCGGCGGCCAGCGGCGAGCGTCCCTTCGGCGTGTAGTCGTCGATGTCCGGCAGCTCCACCGGAAGCTGGTCGTAGGGCAGCGGCACGATCCCGCAGCGCTCGCAGTAGACGATCGGGATCGGGCAGCCCCAGTAGCGCTGCCGCGAGACCAGCCAGTCGCGCAGGCGGTAGTTGACCGACGCGTGCCCCTTGCCCTCGCGGTCCAGCCACGCCACGATCGCCGCGAGCGCCTCGCGGTTGTTCATGCCGTCGAACTCGGCCTTGGAGTTGACCAGCACGCCGTCTCCGCTGTAAGGCAGATCGCCGTCGGTGCCGTCGGGCGCGGCGATCACCCGTCTGATCGGCAGCCCGAAGGTCGTGGCGAAGTCGTAATCGCGCTCGTCGTGGGCGGGCACCGCCATGATCGCGCCGGTGCCGTACTCCATCAGCACGTAGTCGGCGACGTACATCGGGATCTGCTCGCCGTTGACGGGGTTCGTGACCGTGCGTCCCAGCGGCACGCCCGTCTTCGGCTTCTCGGCGTTGCCGCGTTCCTCGTTGGTCTCGTTCAGGGCCTGGTTGACGTAGTCGCGCGCCGCCTGCTCGAATTGCGTCCCCGAGGCCAGCCGCGGCACGTCGGGGTGCTCGGGAGCCATCACGAAGAACGTCGCCCCGAAGAGCGTGTCCGGGCGTGTCGTGAAGACGGGGTAGTCGACCCCCAGCTCCTGGCAGCGGAGCGTCACCTCGGCGCCCTCGCTGCGCCCGATCCAGTTGCGCTGCATCGTCTTCACATGCGCGGGCCAGTCGATCGTGTCGAGGTCGGTGAGCAGGCGCTCGGCGTAATCGGTGATGCGCAGGAACCACTGAACGAGTTGCCGCACTTCGACCAGGCAGCCGCAGCGCTCACAGCGACCTTCCGCGTCGACCTGCTCGTTGGCCAGCACGGTCTGGTCGTTCGGGCACCACTTCACGGCAGCCTCGCGACGGTATGCGAGGCCCGCGCGGAAGAGCTGCAGGAAGATCCACTGAGTCCAGCGGTAATAGCTCGGTTCGGATGTCGAGAGCTCGCGCGACCAGTCGATCGAGATGCCCCACGAGCGGAACTGGCTCTGGAAGGCGGCGATCGATTCGGCGATCGAGACGCGCGGGTGGACGCCCGTCTTGATCGCGTGGTTCTCGGCCGGCAGCCCGAAGGAGTCATAGCCCATCGGGTGCAGCACCCGCTGGCCGAGGCGGCGATGGAAGTGCGCGATCGCGTCGCCGAGGGCGTAGCACTTGAGGTGCCCGATGTGCGGCTCCCCGCTCGGGTACGGGAGCATCTCGAGCACGTATGCGGCCGGGTGCTCGGCGCCGCCGCGTACGTTTCCGAGCGGTTCGCCCGCCTCCTCCTCCTCGGCGAGGTTGGCGACCTCCCAGGTGCGCTCGGCGGCCCACAGCGCCTGCCAGCGCGGCTCGATCTCCTGCGGGTCGTAGCGATACTCGGTCATCGCCCGCAGGTTATCGGGGCGCCACCAGGCGAACCGCGTCCAGCGGGCCGGCTTCGCGTCCCCGGCCGGGACGGCCTGGCGCGCCCGGCCGCGATCGCGCCTATCCGGCTGCGGCCGGCTCGCGGAAGCGGCTCGCGACTTCGATCCGGGAGCGGATCTCGGCCGGCGCCCGCTGCGGAGAGCCCGCGTCGAACGGCGGCTGCGGGTCGTACTCGATCATCAGCTGGATCGCTTCCGCGACCTCGCGCCCGGCGATCCGCGCGGCGAGCATCAGCGCCATGTCGATGCCCGCGGAGACACCGGCGGAGGTGACGATCTTGCCCTCGAAGACGACCCGCTCGGAGGTCGGCTCCGCGCCGAGCGCCGCCAGCGCGTCCATCGCAAGCCAGTGGCTGGTCGCGCGGGTCCCCTTCAGCAGCCCGGCGGCAGCGAGGATCAGGGAGCCGGTGCAGACCGAGGTCGTCCAGGTGCTCGTGCGGTCCGCGGCACGCAACCAGCCGAGCACGTCCTCGCCGGCCCGCACCGCCACCTCGCCGGGACCCCCGGGGACGACGATGATGTCGGGCTTGGGGAGCTCGCCGAGCGGGCGCTCGGCCTCGACGGTGAGCATCCCGTTGTCGGTCTGCACCGGCCCTGACTTCGCGGCGACGAACGTGACACGGGCGCCGGGCAGGCGGCTGAGCACCTCGTAGGGGCCGATCGCGTCGAGCGCCGTGAAGCGGTCGTAGAGGACGATCGCGATGTTCATGAATTGGCTCCTTGCTGTTCGATCGGACGGATCTGGCGCTCAGGCGGCGGGCGGCAGGGACGCCGCGCCGTCGCCCGCCGCCTGGAAGCGGCGGCGATACTCGGAGGGACCGACGCGCAATGCGCGCAGGAAGCACCGGCGCATCGTCTCGGCCGTGCCGAAACCGCAACTCTGGGCGATCGCCGAGATCGGCTCGCCGGACTCCTCGAGCCACCGGCGCGCCGCCTCGAGTCGAACGCTCTCGACATAGCGGGCGGGCGTCGTCCCCGTCTGGGCCCGAAACGCGCGGGCGAAGTGGCGGGGGCTCATGTGGGCCCGCGCCGCCATCGCCTCGACCGTATGCTCGCCGGCCACGTCCTGGAGCACCTCGCGCTGGATCTCGCGCAGCGGCTCCGCTCGCGGCTCCTGGGCGTGGAGGGTCGCTCTGAACTGCGACTGGTTGCCGGGACGCCGCAGGAACATCACGAGGTGGCGGGCGATCAGCAGCGCGATCTCACGGTCGAGGGCCTCCTCCACCATCGCCAGCGACATGTCGATACCCGCGGTCACGCCCGCCGAGGTCCAGAGCGCGCCG
>DASWFM010000021.1:0-4129 GCA_036394235.1 Solirubrobacteraceae bacterium
GCCTGCAGGACGTTGCGGGCGATCGCGAGGTTCGACTGCAGCTCGTCGAAGCGGCGAAGGCCGAGCATGATGTCGCGGACGATCAGCAGCGACCAGCGCTCGCCGACCACCTCGAGCGCGCCGGCGATGCTGCAGGCCTGGTTGTCGTAGTCGTTGCGAAGCACCCCCACAGCTTAGCCGGGATGGGTTGCATCATGCAACCCCTGGTGGTAGGGTCCGTTTCATCATGCAACGCAAGTGGCAGGTGTCGCTGGTCGTGGTCGTCGGGGTGTTCATGGCGAGCCTCGACCTGTTCATCGTCAACATCGCCTTCCCGGCGATCAGCCGGCATTTCGGCAACGCGTCGCTGAGCTCGCTGTCATGGGTCCTGAGCGGCTACGCGATCGTCTTCGCCGCGCTGCTCGTGCCGGCCGGGCGCTGGGCGGATGCGTTCGGGCGCAAGCGCGCGTTCCTACTCGGCCTTGCGATCTTCGTGTTGGCCTCGGCAGCGTGTGCGGCGGCTCCCTCGGTCGGCGCGCTGATCGCCGCGAGGCTCGTGCAGGCCGCGGGTGGCGCGCTGATGCTGCCGACCTCACTGGGGCTGATGCTGCCGGAGTTCGAGCCCGAGAAGCGACACGTGGCGATCGGGCTGTGGGCGGCGACGGGCGGCATCGCCGCGGCGGCCGGACCGCCGCTGGGCGGGCTACTCGTGCAGGCGGACTGGCGGTTGGTGTTCCTCGTGAACGTCCCGGTGGGACTGCTCGGGCTGGTGTTCGGCGGCAGGGTGCTGACGGAGCGCAAGGAGCAGGACGCGCGTCGTCCCGACCTGGCGGGCGCGCTAGCGTTGATCGTCGCGATCGGTGCGCTCGTGGTGGCGATCGTCAAGGGCCAGGAATGGGGCTGGGGATCGGCGCGGGTGCTCAGCCTGCTGATCGTCACAGCGGCGCTGCTGCCCGCAATCTGGTGGCGCTCGGAGCGCCATCCGGCGCCCGTCGTCGAACCGGCGATGCTGCGGGTGAGGACCTTCGGACTCGCCGTCGGAGCATCGTTGCTGTTCTTCGCGGGCTTCGGCGCGATGCTGCTCTCGGGCGTGCTGTTCCTGACGGGCGTCTGGCACGAGGGCGTGCTCACGGCCGGGCTGATGCTGTTCCCCGGTCCGGCCACCGCGACGGCCTTCAGCATCCCGTCGGCCCGCCTCGGTGCCCGCTACGGCTACAGGCTGCCGGGCCTCGTCGGCTCGATCGTGTTCGCGCTGGGTTCGGTCTTCTACATCACCCAGACCGGTGACAGTCCCCACTACTTCTCCGAGTACCTCCCCGGCGCGCTCATCACGGGCGCCGGTGTCGGCCTGGTGATACCGACCCTGACCGGCGCGGGCGCCTCTTCGCTGGCCCCGGAGCGCTTCGCGACCGGCGCCGCGGTGCTGACGATGGGCCGGCAGATCGGCGCGGCGCTCGGCGTGGCGATCCTCGTGGCCGTGATCGGCACGGGCGGCTCGGCCGCATCCGACTTCCACAGCGCGTGGCTGATCACGGTGATCGGAGCTCTGGCCGCGGGGCTCGCGCTGGCCGCGATCGGCCGGCCCTCGAGGCGCCCCTCGGCAGCGACCGCGGCGCTGGCTGAGGGGGCGGCGCTGGCTGAGGGGGCGGCGTGACGGCCCTCAGCTCGGCATAGTCGCCGCGCCGCCGCCGAGGTCGGCGTGCTCGGCCGCATGTGGGTCGAGCGGCACGATCGCCGCGTTCGGCACGCGCCGGAACTCGAGCCCGTCCGGCCCGCTACGCCGGTGGAGCGCGGCGCGAATGACCATCCCGTGGCAGACGACCAGCGCCGGCAGCGCGCCGCGCTCCACCGCCGCGAGCGCGGCCTCGACGCGGACCTCCTGCTCGGCGAACGACTCGCCACCCGGGAATGCGAAGGCGGGGTCGCCAGAGGCGAAGGCGTCGAAGCGCTGCGGGTCTTCGGCGCGAACGTCGGCGAAGAAACGGTCGGTCCAATCCCCTGAGTCTGTCTCCATCAGCCGTGCGTCCTCGATCGGCTCGAGGCCGATCCGGTCGGCCACCGCGTCCGCCGTTTCGCGGGCGCGCAGCAGCGGGCTGCACCACAGCGTCGCGAAGCCGTAGGCCACGGCACGCTCGCCGAGCTCGAGGGCCTGCGCGCGGCCGGTCGCATCGAGAGGGATCTGCTGCTGGCCCTGGAAGCGGCCCTCGAGGTTGTAGGCGGTCTGCCCGTGGCGGGCGAGGTAGACGCCGCTGGAGGACGGCTCGGTCAGGACAGGTCGAACCGGTCGAGGTTCATGACCTTGTCCCACGCCGCGACAAAGTCGCCCACGAACTTCTCGTTGGCGTCCTCGCAGGCGTAGACCTCCGACAGCGCCCGCAGCTCCGAGTTCGAGCCGAACACGAGGTCGACCGAGGTGGCGGTCCACCTCGCCTCGCCTGTAGCCCGATCGCGCCCCTCATAGACGTTCTCGGCGGAGCCCGACGGCTTCCACTCCGTCCCCATGTCGAGCAGGTTGACGAAGAAGTCGTTGCTCAACGTCTCCGGCCGATCGGTGAAGACGCCGTGCCGGGATTGCTCGAAGTTCGCATCGAGGGCACGCATGCCGCCGATCAGCACCGTCATCTCGGGAGGGGCGAGCCGCAACATGAATGCCCGGTCGAGCAGCCCGTGCTCCAGCGGGAACCTCTCCCCCGGACGGAGGTAGTTGCGGAACCCGTCGACCGTCGGCTCGAGCACCGCGAACGAGTGCACGTCCGTCTGCTCCTGGGTGGCATCGGTGCGCCCTGGCGTGAAGGGGACCGTGAGGTCGTGCCCGACGTTGCTCGCCGCCCGCTCGACCGCCGCACATCCACCGAGCACGATCACGTCGGCCAGTGAGATCCTCTTCCCGCCGGGCTCTGACTGGTTGAAGTCCTGCTGGATCTGCTCGAGGAGCTCCAGCGCAGCGGCGAGCTCGCCGGGTTCGTTCGCCTCCCAATCCTTTTGCGGCGCGAGGCGGACCCGCGCCCCGTTCGCCCCGCCACGCTTGTCGGTGCCGCGGAACGACGAAGCCGCCGCCCACGCGGTGCGGACGAGCCGCGAGATCGACAACCCCGAGGCGAGGATCTTCTCCTTGAGAGCCGCTGCGTCCTCCGGGCCGATCAGCTCATGGTCGACCGCGGGCACGGGGTCCTGCCACAGCTGCGGCTCCGGGACCCGCGGGCCGAGGTAGCGCGAGACCGGGCCCATGTCGCGGTGCAGCAGCTTGAACCAGGCCTTGGCGAATGCCTCCGCCAGCTCGTCGGGATTTTCATAGAAGCGCCGGGCGATCGGCTCATAGACCGGGTCGAGCCTGAGCGCCAGATCGGTCGTCAGCATCATCACCGGGGACCGTTTCGACGGGTCATGCGCATCGGGCACCAGGTCGTCGGGCTCGGGGTCCTTGGGGGTCCACTGCTTCGCTCCCGCCGGGCTCTCCGTCAGTTGCCACTCGTAGCGGAAGAGGTTGTCGAGGAAGTCGTTGTCCCACGTTGTCGGCTCGCCCGTCCACGCGCCCTCCGGTCCGCCGGTGAGCATGCGCACGCCGTTGCCGTTGCGCTGCAGGCTGCCCTTCCAGCCAAGTCCCTGCTCCTCGAGCGGCGCGGCCTCGGGCTCGGGGCCTAGCTGCTGCGGGTCGACCGCGCCATGCGTCTTGCCGAACGTGTGACCGCCGACGATCAGCGCGACGGTCTCCTCGTCGTTCATCGCCATGCGGGCGAAGGTCTCGCGGATGTCCGTGGCGGCCGCCACCGGGTCCGGGTTGCCGTTGGGCCCCTCGGGGTTCACATAGATGAGCCCCATCTGCACTGCTCCGAGCGGCTTCTCGAGCTGGCGATCGCCGCTGTAGCGCTCGTCCCCCAGCCACGCGTCCTCGGGGCCCCAGAAGATCTCTTCGGGCTCCCAGATGTCCTCGCGCCCGAAGCCGAAGCCGAAGGTCTCGAAGCCCATCGATTCCATCGCGACGTTGCCCGTGTAAACGAGCAGATCGGCCCACGAGATCTTGCTGCCGTACTTCTGCTTGATCGGCCAAAGCAAGCGGCGCGCCTTGTCGAGGCTCGCGTTGTCGGGCCAGCTGTTGAGCGGTGCGAAGCGCTGGGTGCCGGAAGCCGCGCCGCCCCGGCCGTCCGAGATG
>DASWFM010000022.1:0-3963 GCA_036394235.1 Solirubrobacteraceae bacterium
GGTCGGCAACGGCTCCTCCAAGGCGGTGCAAGCCCGGATCCAGAGCCTCGGCACGAACGTGCTTCTGGTCACGCCCCAGGGCGGGCGCGCGGGACCGGGCGGAAGCTCCGCGACGAGCATCTCGCTGACCAAGCAGGATGCCGAAGCGCTGCAGGAGCCGGGCCTCGCGCCCGACGTGAAGAGCGCCTCGCCGGTCGTCAACGCGACCAGCGTAAAGCTCGTCAACGGCAGCACCAGCTACCAGCCGTCGACCTTCATCGGCACAACTCCCTCGTACCTGACGGCGCACACGTACACCGTGCAGGAAGGAAGCTCGCTGACGAGCGCCGACGTATCCCAGACCAAGCGCGTCGTCGTGATCGGCCAGACCGTCCAGCAGGAACTGTTCGCGGGCCAGAGCGCCGTCGGGAAGACGATCACGGTCAACGGGTCGAGCTTCGAAGTGATCGGAGCGCTGGCCTCCAAGGGTTCCAACGGAGCGGCCAACCAGGACGACGTCGTGATGGCGCCGATCACCACGGTCCAGGACACCCTGACCGGCTTCGGGTCGCTCAGCTCGATCACCGTCGAGGCGAAGTCCGAATCGTCGCTGAACGCGGCCGAAGCCGAGGTCACTCAGATCATCGACGAACGCCACAAGATCAAGAACACCGCTGAAGCCGGCTTCCGCGTCATCAACCAGGGTTCGCTGCTCTCCACCTCGAGCTCGACCAGCAGCGTCTTCACCACGCTGCTCGGAGAGGTCGCCGCGATCTCCTTGCTCGTGGGCGGTATCGGCGTGATGAACATCATGCTCGTCAGCGTCACCGAGCGAACGCGCGAGATCGGGATCCGCAAGGCGATCGGCGCGCGCCGCTCGGACATCCTCACCCAGTTCCTCACCGAGGCCGTGCTGGTGTCGTTGATCGGCGGCGTCGCCGGCGTTTCACTCGGCGTGATCGGCAGCCAGTTCGAAATCGCCGGTGTGAAACCGATCATCGCGCTGTATTCGATCTTCCTCGCCTTCGGCGCCGCGGCCCTTTCCGGGCTCTTCTTCGGCACGTATCCGGCAGCGCGGGCAGCCGCGCTCAGACCGATCGAGGCGCTGCGCTTTGAGTGAGTCGCCCACCCCAGACCAGGAGTACGAGATGACGACAGACGAGACCACAATCGAGGACCCGGCAGCAGTGGCCGACACGATCGTCGAGGAGGGCGCGACCGCTTCGCCGCGCCCACTCGACTACGAGCCGGGCAGCGAGGAGGAGTGGGACGACGAGCCCGAGCAGCCCCGGCGCCGCCCCCGGCGCAAGCTGCTCGCTCCACTGCCGCTCGCCCTGATCGCCGTCGTTTTGATCGCTGTCGGCTTTCTCGGTGGCGTCGAGATCGAGAAGGCCCAGACCACCTCCAGCTCGGCCGCCGGGGCGCCCGCGGGCATCGCGGCACTGCGCAGCGGAGCCGCCCGTGGTGGCGCCGGAGCCGGCGCCACGGGGACCGGAGGATTCGCCGGTGCAGGCGGAGCCCCCGGCGGCGGAGCGGGGGGCGGTGTGACGACGGGCCAGGTCTCCTATGTGAGCGGCAACACGCTCTACATCGCCACCAGGCAGGGCAGCACCGTCAAGGTCACGGCTCCGACGGGAGCGAAGGTCACCAAGCCTGTCTCCACCAACGTGAAGAGCATCCACCCCGGCGACACCGTGGTGGTCACGGGCAGCCAGGGCAGCGGTGGCAGCGTCACCGCGAGCTCGATCAGCATCGGCTCGAGCGCCACGGCTTCCCCCGGCGGTGGCTCGTCCGGGTCGGGCGCCTCCGGCGCGACCCAGCCGCTGTTCGGATCCGGTTAGCAGCAAACAACGATGAACGGGAAGGAATCAAGAATGTCCACTGATACACAAGATCGGAACCGGCGGCCGGTGCGGCGCCGATGGCGCATGCTGCCGGCGTTGTTCGCGGCCCTCGCTGCCGTCGTCCTCCTCGCCGCATGCGGCAGCTCCGGCGGCGCCTCGTCCACCTCTGCGAGCTCGTCCGGCAAAGGCACGAGCACGACGGGGAGCGCGGGCGGTGGCCGGTTCGCCTCATTGCGGACGTGCATGCAGAAAGAAGGCATCAACCTGCCGGCGCCAAAAGGCGCTCCCGGCCAGGGTGGTCAGGGTGGTCCGGGCGCCGGTGGCGGACGCCCCGGCGGCTTCCTGAAAGCGCCGGAAGGCGTCTCGCAGGCGAAGTTCCAGGAAGCGCTTAAGAAATGCGGCGCTCAGAACTTCGCGGGGCGCGGCTCGCGCAACCTGAGCAGCCCGACCGCCCGTGCCGCGCTGACGAGCTACGCGACGTGCATGCGCGAACACGGGGTGAGCCTGCCGGCCCCCAACACCAGCGGGAAAGGGCCCGTCTTCAACACGAGCGGCGTCAACACCTCGAGCACCGCGTTCAAGAGCGCGCAGAAAGCCTGCCAGAGCGATCTGGCCGGCGCCTTCGCCGCAGGCGGCGGATCGCCGCCGCCTGCGACCTAGAGGCCTGATCGCCGAGGAGCAGAGCCCGGCCCGGTAGCTTCCCGGTGGCGCGAAGATGCGGATCCTGGTGATCGAGGACGACGACGAGGTGCGGGCAGCGATCCGGCGCGCGCTGATGCTCGGCGGCTACGAGATCATCCTCGCGCAGACCGGGAGCGAGGGGCTGAGCCGAGCCCAGAGCGACGTTCCCGATGCGATCGTCCTCGACCTGGGCCTGCCGGACATCGACGGGATCGAGGTCTGCCGCACGCTTCGGCGCGCCGGCAACCGCACGCCGATCTTGATGCTGACGGCGCGCGTCGCGGTCGAGGACCGCGTCGACGGGCTCGAGGCCGGTGCCGACGACTACCTGGTCAAGCCCTACGACGTTCGCGAGCTGCGGGCGAGGCTGCGCGCGATGATGCGACGGCACGTCGAGGGTGCGGACGGCGGGGTCCTGCGCTTCGCGGAGCTCGAACTCGATCCCGATGCGCACGCCGCGCGCATCGGCGAGCGCGAGATCGATCTGACCCGCACCGAGTACCAGCTGCTGGAGCTGCTGATGCTCAACCCGCGGCGTGTCCTCACCTCGGAGCTCATCTACGACCGGGTCTGGGGATACGACTTCGGGCCGTCCGGGAACGCGCTGCGCGTGTACATCGGCTACCTGCGCCGCAAGCTCGAGGCAGAGGGGGAGAGGCGGCTGATCCAGACCGTGCACGGAGTCGGCTATGTGCTGCGAGATCCCTGAATCGCCCCAGACGCTGCAGGTCCGATGAGCCTGCGCAGGCGGATAGCTGCGGCGACGGCTCTGTCGGTGGCAGCGGTCGCGATTGCGGTCGGCATCGTCGGCTACGTCAGCACACGGTCCCATCTGATCGGGGAGATCAAGAGCGAGCTGCGGGCGCGGTCAGCGCGCTATCGGCGCGCACATCGCGCTGGAGCGCCGCAACTTCTTCCCTTCGCCGGGCGCCAGGGCCAGTCTGCCGCGCCGGGTCGTCAGGCGGCGATCCCGCCGGGGCCCGCTCTCGGTGGCGCGCCAGGCTACTTCCAGTTCGTCTACCCGGACGGCAAGGTCGTCGCGCCGATGGGCGGCAAAGCACAGCTGCACGTCGACGCGCGGGTGCTGGCCGTAGCGAAACGTGAATCCGGCAGCTTCTTCACGACCGCGAAGGTGCGAGGCATCCACGCCGAGGTCCTGACGGTCAGCGACCCAGCCGGCGGCTACGCAGTGCAAGTCGCACTGCCGTTGACAGGGACCGACTCGGTCTTGAGCGGTCTGCTGCTGCCCTACGGCCTGCTGCTCGGCGGAGGCGTGCTGCTCGGACTGCTGCTCGGAGCGGCCGTCTCGCGTTCGGCGCTGGCGCCGATCGAGCGGTTCTTGCGACGAAGCGAGAGGGTCGATGTCGACCGCGAGCATCCCGGCCGCCTGGAGGAGAGCGGCGCGAGCGAGCTCCGCCGACTCGCCGCCAGCTTCAACAGGACCCTCGAGGCGCTGGAG
>DASWFM010000023.1:0-6609 GCA_036394235.1 Solirubrobacteraceae bacterium
GGTGCCTTCGGCGTCGGTGCTCGTGACTGTCACGAGGTAGGTCGTGTTGGGCGCGACCGGTCCGAGATAGGCGCTGCTCGAGCTGCCATCGGCCGTCGCTGTGAGCACGGGCGGGCCCGCTGGGACCGGCGTGGCGGTGACAGTGGAGGAGGTGACCATGCCGGCCGTTTCGGGGTCCAACGACCAGGTCACAGACATCCGCAGGAACTGCGTTTCGGTCGAAGCTTCTTCGTAGAGGAACACGGCGGCGCTGACGCCGCTCGGAGGCGCCGGCGGCTGCAGGGGCGGTTCGCCCGTTTCGAGATAGGCGCGGGTGCCGCTGTCGTAGATGCGATCGCCGTGGGCGTCGAATGCTTCGAAGCCGGGTGAGCCGCCCGCGGTGCCTTCCAGGCGGGCGAAGGAGCGTACGTCGCCGAACCAGTTCCAGACGACGCTCGCCCAGGCCGTGTAGGTCGTCGTTTTGTAGCCGCCGCCGCGGCCGCTTCCGCCACAGCGAGTGGAGAGGTGAACGTCGCCTTCGGGGTAGCCGCTGGGCGCGAAGCCGGTGGCGAGGGATTCCTCCTGGATGCCACCGCAGGAGTGTCCGAGGATCGAGAAGGCCGACCCCTGGTCGAGCACGAGCGCGTACGGTCCGGCGGCCTGTGCCGCGGGTGCGATCGCAAGGCCCAGCAGCCCTGCTGCGATCGCGCCCAGGGTGGTGCGGCGGGCGCTCCTCAAGGCGTCTCCCTCTCCTATGGCTCGACAGCCGTTCCGGCGGCCCCGAACGGGCCGTCGGTCCGTCCTCCTCGATCGTCCGTTTGCTGACCGCTAGTAGAACATGCCTGCCCGCTGCGAATCAACCGCTTTAGACGATCTTCCGAGCTTTCTTCGGAGCATTCTCATCTGCTCGCGCCGGTGGCACCGGTGCGTCGGGCACGGGCGTCGCGGCGAAGGGCAGCCGGTCGAGGAGGCCGGCCGCGAGGAACGCTCGCCGCACGACGCCCTCCACATGATCCACCTCGACGGGGATCCCCCGGCGCTTGCACAGGACGCAACGCATCGAGATCACCCTGATCCCGGTTGCATCGATGCTACGCAGGCCACCGAGGTCGAGCACCAGATGGTCGATGTGCGATTCGCACAGGTCGTCGATCCCCGCTTCGACGGCGACGGCGCTGTCGTGTCCCAGCTCGCCCCTGAGCATCAGGCGATGGGTCCGCTCGACGGTGGGCCGGATCGGCACCGGCGCGGCGGCGTCGCCGCTCGCGTCGGGCTTGATCCACCCGCTGCGCCCGGGCCGCTCGAGGCGAGTACGGTGACGTCGCCGCGCAGGCTGCTTCCCCTTAGCGTCGGCGGGCTCTGTTGTTTCATATGTGACGGCGCGCGCAAGGTCTTCCCCCCGCGTCCGCGCCTGGTTCTGAGGCGTCATCGGACACTGCTCCTTTTAGAAAATTGTCAGCGATTCGGAGACCCCCTTAGGACGGCTCCTGACAGGGCCTCAGCCCGGCCTGTCGAGAACCAGCTCGAAAGCAGCGGCGCGACACACACGCGTGCGGGTCAGCGCCACGGAGGCAGCTTCCAACTGCGGCCGCGGTGGCGGCGCAGGGACTCGAGCCGGGGGCCGATGCCGACGGCGTCGGCGCACATCAGCGCGAGCAGCAGCGCCCCCAGTAGGAGTGCGAGCAGCCATGCGAACGGGCCGACGCCTCCGACGCGCGTCCCGGCTTGCAATTGGCCAATGGCGGACGAGAACCCGTTCGGCCGGCTGGAGGTGCCGATCGTGACGGCCACCTGATCGGCCGCGGGCACCAGCTCGAATCGAAGTGACGCGGCGAGCATCGCTTCGCGGTGGGCCACCGTCGTCGCTCGAGCGCCGGAGGCGACGCTCGCCGAGCGCGCGAGCGGACCGCTCGATTGCACCGGCGCGGGGACGCCGCCCGGGCCCCTCGGCGGCCCCCGCCGATTCGCCGCCCTGCCCGTGGCCCGCGCGAGAGCCGTGCGTTTGGCCGGCGAGGTTGCGACCGCCCTGGTCGTGGTCGCCGGGGCCAGGGCGGGCGCCGGGGTCGCGGACGGCGTGACCGGGGTCGCGGACGGCGTGACGGGAGCGGGCGCGGGCGATGCCGGCGACGGCTTCCGTGTCACGTGGCCCAGCGGCTGTGGAGGCGGAGGAAGCGAGGAGACCTTCGGCGGTTCGACCGAAGAGGTCTTCGGGGGTTTGACCGGCGAGACCTTCGGCGGTTCGACCGAGGAGGCCTTCGGGGGTTCGACCGACGAGACCTTCGGCGGTTCGACCGAGGGGGTCTTCGGTGGTTTGACCGACGAGACCTTCGGCGGTTCGGTCTTAGGCGCCGGTATCGGCGGGATCGGCGCCGGCACAGTCAGCGCGCGGGGCTGTGGCGGCGCCGGGACGCTCGCCGGTAAGGCCGGTGCGACCACGGAGGGCTGCGGCAAAGGCAGCAAGGAGACCGACGGCGCGGCGTGAGCCGCGGCGGGAAGGGTCAAGAGGGAAACGAAAACCGCTCCACCACCGCGGCTCAGCAGCCGGCGAGCCCGGCCGGAGCCGGGAAAGCTTCTCCTGGTCTGGGTCTGCGCAGCTTTGGCCATCTGTCTAAAAACTGGTACCCGTTAGCACCCGCCGAATCACGTTCTCCATGTGGATTTCACGTCGTCCATGGGGATTTCGGTCCTCGCGGCAGCCGAGCTCGAGGCCGCCTAAGGTTCGAGGCGAGCCTGATGGATCAGCTGCGAATCGCCACCTGGAACGTGAACTCGCTGGCCGCCCGCCTGCCGAGGGTCACCGAATGGCTGCAGAGCGTCACCCCGGACGTGCTCTGCTTGCAGGAGACGAAGGCCACCGAAACAACCTTTCCAACCGCCGAGCTCGAGGCTCTCGGCTACGCCTCGGTCGCCGATGGCGACGGCGCCTACAACGGCGTGGCGCTCCTCTCCCGCGTCGGTCTCGATGACGTCGCCCGCGGCTTCCCGGGGGAGCCGGGCTTCCCCGACCCGGAGCGCCGCTCGATCGCCGCCACCTGCCGCGGCCTGCGGGTGTGGTCGGTCTACGTCCCGAACGGCCGCAGCCTCGACAGCCCTCACTATCAATACAAGCTCGCCTGGCTGACCGCCCTGAAGGACGCCGTCCGCCAGGAGCTCGCCGGCAACGTCTCGCTGGCGCTCTGTGGCGACTTCAACGTCGCGCCCACGGACAAAGACGTCTGGGATCCCGGCGCCTTCGTGGGCTCCACCCACGTCAGCAAGGCCGAGCGCGACGCGATCAGCGATCTCGTCGGCCTCGGCCTCACCGATGTCCAGCCGCGCGCCCTGAAGGGCGAGCCCTACACATACTGGGACTACCGGGCCGGCATGTTCCACAAAGGGGAAGGCATGCGTATCGACCTCGTGCTCCTGAGCCCCGATCTCGCCGGCGCCGTGGGCGACGCATACATCGACAGGGACGCGCGCAAGGGGAGCAAACCCTCAGACCACGCCCCCGTGGTCGTCGACCTCGCCCGCCCCTGAGCACCGACCAGCTGCCGAGAACTTCGGCCGCCCCGGCCAAAGAGCGCCCTCAGGCGTTCAGCTGGACGGGGAGCGCCTTGAGCTGGTTGAGGAACAGCGATTCGACATGTGTGGGCTTGCCGTCGACGGCGACGTTCGGGTAGCGCTTCAGCGTCTCCTCGATCAGGATCCGCAGCTCCAGGCGCGCCAGCGCGGTGCCCAGGCAGAAGTGCCGCCCGCCCGCGCCGAACGCCTGGTGCTCGGCTTTGCGGTTCACGTCGAAGCGGTCCGGGTCCTCGAAGCGCGTCTCGTCGCGGTTGGAGGACACGTACCACATCACGACCTTGTCGCCCTCCTTGATCTCCCTGCCGTTCAGCACCGTGTCGCGCGTCGCCGTGCGGCGGAAGTGGGCGAAGGCGGGGAACATCCGCAGCGCCTCCTCGACGGCGTCCGGGACCAGCGAGGGGTCGTCCAGCAGCAGCTGCTTCTGCGCCGGGTCCTCCATCAGCGCGCGCATCGCCGAGCAGTAGGTCGCCTTGGTCGAATCGTTGCCCGCCGCCATCAGCAGGAAGAAGCCCATCACGATCTCGTGTTCCTCGAGCTTCTCGCCATCGAGCTCCGCGTGCACCAGCACGCTCGTCAGGTCGTCCGTCGGCTGCTCGCGACGCGCCTCGATCAGCTTGCGGCAGCGCTCGAAGACCTCCGGCAGGTCACGCTCGACCGCACCCTCGAAGCCATAGGGGTTCAGGTCGGGGTCGGCCGCGCCGAGCATCGAGTTCATCAGCCGCGCCCAGATCGCGTCGTCCTGCTCGTCGATCCCCATGAAGCTCCCGATCACCCGCGCCACCACCGGCTGTGCAACGTCGTTGACCAGATCCGCGGTCTCGAGGCCCTCGAGCCGGTCGAGCACGCGGATCGTGATCGCCCGGATCGCGTCCTCGTGATCGGCGATCCGCTTCGGAGTGAAGCCGCGCTGGAACAGCGCCTTCAGGCGGTCGTGCTTCGGCGGGTCCATGCCGATGAACATCGCCTGCGCCAGCTCCAGCGGGAAGCCGCCGGACGCCGCCAGGACGCCGCCGCGTTCTGAGGAGTAGGTCTCCCAGTCGCGCGAGACGGTGTGGACGTCCTCGGCGGTCGTGACCGACCAGAAGCCGTCCTCCTCGGGGAACTCTTCGAAGCGCTCCGTGCGGTGGATCGGGCACTTCGACCGCATCTCCTTGAACAGCTCCAGCGGGGGACCTTCGCGCCAGTGCTCCTGACCTGTCAGTTCGACGCTCTCGATGTCGCGCTCGACATCACGCTCGACGCTTGCCATCTGAACCTCCGAGATCTCCGCCGCAGGATGGACCGCGATCATACTGGCTGGCTGGCCAGTTTTGTGAGCGGCGCGGGTAGCCGCCCCGGCGCCCGTCAGACTGGCCGCGATGAGCGCCCCCTCCGCTCAGCCGAACGTTCCCGGGCGCGGCATCACGGCGTCCTACGGGATTCGCTTCTGGCTGCTGGTCGCGCTCGTGGGAGCGGGGACAGGACTCGCCGGCGCAGCCCTGATCGAGCTGTTTCGCGCGATCCAGCACCTCGCCTGGGACTACTCCTCGGGGTCGTTCCTGACAGCCGTGGAACACGTCTCCTCCGCCCACCGCGTGATCGTCCTGGCGATCGGCGGGATCGTCGCCGGGCTCGGAGCGCTCGCGATGTCGGGGCACGACCCGGGTGAGGTCTCCGAGGCGCTGTGGCTGCGCGGCGCACGCCTGCCCCTGTTCGGCTCGGTCGCGAAGGGCCTGCTCTCGATCACCACCGTCGCGCTCGGCGCTTCGATCGGCCTCGAGGCGGCGCCCCAGCAGACCGGCGGCGCCTGGGCGAGCACGATCAGCGAATGGGCACGACTGCCCGACTGGCAGCGGCGGCTGCTCGTGGCCTGCGCTGCGGGCGCGGGGATGGCGGCGGTCTACAACGTCCCGCTCGGCGGCGCCCTGTTCGCGCTCGAGGTGCTGCTCGGGACCCTGACGCTGCCGCTCGTGCTGCCCGCCCTCGCCACGAGCCTGATCGCCACCGCCGTGTCATGGGTCGCCTTGCCCCATGCCCCCACGTACGAGATCCCGCGTTACGGCGTCCACGCCTCCCAGGTCGTGTGGGCGCTGCTCGCCGGCCCACTCGCAGGCGCCGCCGCGGTCGCCTGGGTCCGGTTGATCGGCCGGGCCCAGGCGATGCGGCCCTCGCAGCGTCGCGGACGCCTGCTTGTCCCGATCGTCGTGTTCACCGCGCTCGGCGCGCTTTCGATCCAGTACCCCCAACTGCTCGGCAACGGCAAACCCGTCGTGCAGATGGCGCTCCTCGCGGAGATCGGCACCGGGCTGCTGGCGGTGCTGCTGGTGCTGAAGCCGCTCGTCACCGCCGCCTGCCTCGGCTCGGGCGCCACCGGCGGGCTGTTCACGCCCACGCTCGCCTACGGCGTGCTGTTCGGCGGCCTGCTCGGCAAGGCCTGGGAGCTGATCTGGCCCGGCGCTCCGCTCGGCTCCTACGCGATCATCGGCGGCGCCGCCGTGCTCGGCGCCGCGATGCAGGGGCCGCTGGCCGCCGTCGTGCTGCTGCTCGAGCTGACCCACCATGCCGACGCCCTGATGGTGCCCGTGCTGCTCGCCGTCGTCTGCGCCACGGTCGTCGCGCGCGTCGCCGGCGCCCCCTCGATCTACTCCGCCCGGCTCACGGCCAGACCCGGCGAGGACACCCGCGGGGAGCCCGAGCACGACCTCCTTCCTGCAGCGATCGCGCCGTAGCCGGCTGCGCGGCCCCGGTCTCATTAGACCCGGCCTGATCGCATTGGTATCTACCGGGGCGCAGCGGTAGATACCACCGCTATCGCCTCCTCGTTTTCCTCTTCCTCTTCCTTCTTCTCCCCGCCTCGCTCAGGCCCGCTTCCCGCGCCCCTACACCCTCTCCCTCTCTCTGGTCTTAAAAGATCTCGAGCGCGCGCTCGATCGCACGCGTGCCGAACTCGACGGCCTCGACGGGGATGCGCTCGTCCGGCGCGTGGATCAACTGCATGAACGGCATCTCGGCGGGCAGCTGCATCGGCAGGAAGCCGTACGTCTGGATGCCGAGCCGCGAGAAGAAGCGCCCGTCGGTGACGCCCGG
>DASWFM010000024.1:0-12498 GCA_036394235.1 Solirubrobacteraceae bacterium
ATCGATCAAGACTCCACCGCCGATCATGCTCAGCGTCACGTGCGGCGACCTCGTCCACTGCCTGCGGTCGGCGCTCGACCATCTCGTCTGCGGCATGGTCGAGAAACCGACCAAACGAACCGCATTCCCGCTCTACAGCGACCGGGACGACTTTTTCTGCCGCGTCGAGCTGCCAGCCCGACGCAAAGAGCGCGGCCCGCTCACAGGCCTGGGCACGGGCGGCATCCTGTTCGCAATGGTCGAGCAGGTGCAGCCTTACAACGGACCTCACCGACTGCGGGACCATCCCCTTTACTTGCCTGCGGACCTCTCCAACACTGACAAGCACCGCGCGATACTCGCTCGCGCCGCCGCCCACAAACGGCTCACCGAGGTCAACATGCCGTCCTTCACCGGGCGCGACATCGAGTACGTCGGGAAAGCTGAATACATCGTCGGGAAGCCGCTGGAAGACGGCGCAGAGTTCATCAAGGGGCAATTCAAGGTTCCGGGGCCTAACCCGCAGGTGCAGGTGGCAGGCCAGTTCCCCCTCGACATAGGCTTCGGGCAGTTCCTTGTGACCATCGAGGGTCTTCAGGAAATCCGAAAAGTCGTGCGCGGCACAGTCGAGCAGGGACTGACGCTCTTGGCCGCATCCTGAGCGTGAGCGCCGCGCTGCCCTGTCACGCCTCACAGCCTACCCCCCGTGAAGGGATATATGTGACATCGCTCACATATGGCAGTCTTTGCAGAAGTGCAGGCTGGCACTAGCGTCGGCGATAGCGCGAATACCACCAGAAGCCGAGCAAGATCAGGACGGCGGCCGTGACGATCAGGACCGGGCGTTCGCCGAGTAGGTAGCCGCCGCTTCCGCGCATCTGTGGTGCTCATCGAGCGACTGGTGTATGTCCTTGAGCGCCGCCAGACTTTCCGAACGGCGGCGTCACGGCGTTACGCTTTCCGGGATATGGCTGACGATCAGACGCAGCCCAAAAGGATCGACCCGAAGATCGGGAAGCGCTACGAGCCCGTAGAGATCCCGGTCCCGAAGCGGAGTGTCTTTGATCGCCTGCTACGTCGGGCGGAGAGGCGATCGCCGGAGGGCGACTCAGGTCCATACACGGCGCTTGATCCTGCTTTTGAGCAGAAAGTGCGGATGCTGGACAAGGCGTTCCGCGACAAGCCGCCGACCGACTACTGAGCAGTCCCGGCCGCGCGGTCAAGCAACTGCGTGAACACTGCGCCCTCTGCGCGTTTGGCGGTTGTGCCGCCACGCGTATTCGTTCAGATAGTGCTGTAGGTAGGCGGGCAACACCTTCTTGTAGACGCCGCGCATCCCAGTCTTGAGGTTGCCGAAGGCCCCCAAGCAGCATCGCGGACATCGACGACTTCCGCGTCGAGTGATCCCACTTCGGGCAGCCGGCGTGCGCCGTCCTCAACGAGGGGCGTCTTTGTCGCCCCGTTCGATTTCTTGGCCCTTCCGTTGGAGCCAGCGGCCGAGGGCTACCGAGCCGAAGGCCACCACGAGAAAGGCGATAACAGCGATGAGCCAGAGCATGCGTGCGCCTGCGACAGAATCTACCCCTGTCAAGGGATGTAGGTGACAGCGCTCATAGCCCTCGCTACGCGATACGCTCGCCGCGATGAGGGATTCCCACGACAGAGATCCCGGCCGGCCCGATCGTTTCGAGGATGAGGTGAGGGACCCTCTCCTGATCCCCGACGAGGCGGCCGCGGAGGCGGCGAGCGCGGACCTCTCGGAACGGACGGCGGCCCTCCCGGACCCCGATCCGGCGCATGCATGGTGGGCGTGGTGGCGCGAGCAGGGGCAGCCTGCCCTGACGCGGCTGCTGCGCACCGAGTGGAACCCGACTGGCGAAGCCGACGTGCCGGAGGACGAGTACGCGAGCTACGCCACGCGGCTGGGCGACCTGCTCCGGGAGGGCATACCCGAGGAAGAGATCGTCGCGTTCCTCTCCCAGACGCGCACCGGCGCGCTGGGCCTCCCGGCGAGCGCGGATGAGGATCGCCGCGTCGCCGCGCAGGTCCACGCCTGGTACTTCGCGGCGCGCCGCGCCGCCGAGTAACGCGCCGAAGGCCTTCCAATTCGCCGTGCACGCCTAGGGAGCGAGGGCCTGGTGTGCAAGGGTTCCCGGGTGGGCAAGCAGCGTCTCGACACTCTGCTGGCCGAGCGCGGGCTGTTCCCATCGCGGACTCGTGCGGCCGCGTCGGTGATGGCCGGGGAGGTCAAGGTGGGCGTCGGGGCGAGGCGTGCGGTGAAGCCCGGCGAGATGGTCGACCCCGAGGAGCTGCTGACGGTCGATGAGCACCCCGCGTTCGTCTCCCGAGGGGGCATCAAGCTGGCGAACGCACTCGACTCGAGCGGCATGTCCGTGGCGGGTGTGAGGGCACTAGACGTCGGCTCCTCGACCGGCGGCTTCACAGACTGCCTGCTACAGCGCGGCGCCCGCGAGGTGATCGCGGTCGACGTGGGCTACGGGATCCTCGACTATCGCCTGCGCAGTGACCCGCGGGTGGCTGTGCTCGAGCGGACCAACGCCCGAGAGCTCAAGCCCGAGATGCTTCCGGTGGCCGTGACCGACCCTCCCGGGCCGCCCCAGCTGGCGGTGATCGACGTTTCGTTCATCTCGCTCACGAAGGTGCTCGGCGCCGTGATCGGGTGCCTCGGAGGGGATTGGGACGTGCTCGCGATGATCAAGCCCCAGTTCGAGGTCGGGCGAGGGCGGGTCGGCAAGGGCGGTGTGGTGCGCGAGGCGGAGGACCGCCGCCGGGCTCTCGTCATGGTGGGGGAAGCGGCGATCTCGCTCGGGGCGAGCGTCCAGGGCTACCACTCCTCGGGGCTGCCGGGGCCGAAGGGCAACCGCGAGACGTTCATCCACCTCGCGCCGGGAACTCGTCCCGGCGGCGCGGCCGGCGAGCAGGCGCTCGAGCGGCTGGCTCTGGAGGTGGAGCCGTGAGGGAGGTGACGGTCTTCACGCACCGCAGGCCGGATGAGATCCGGGGCGCTCTCGACGAGCTGATCGGAGCCGCCGCCGAGTGCGGCGTGACGTTGCGCTTCGATCCCGAGGAGACATCCAAGCTGGCCCTGAAGCCGTCGCCGTCGGTGGCGCTCGACGCGGAGATCAAGCGCGACGTGGAGCTGTGCATGGTGCTCGGCGGCGACGGCACGATCCTCCAGGCGCTACGGCATTACTCCGCAACCGGCGTGCCGGTGTTCGCTGTCAACTTCGGCGAGATCGGCTTCCTCGCGACGGTCGAGCCCGAGAACCTCGCGGAGGGCATCCGGCGAGCCTTCGAGGGCGACTTCGAGCTGCTGAGGTTGCCCGCGATCAGGCTGCAGATCGGAGAGGAGCCGCTGTTGGCGATCAACGACGTGGCGATCCACCGCAAGGTCGGCGAGCGCGTGGCGGAGCTGTCCTACTCGATCGACGGGGAGGAGGCGGGGAGCGTGCGCTGCGACGGCCTCGTCGTCGCCACCCCGGCGGGCTCGACCGGCTACAACCTGGCGAACGGCGGGCCGGTGATGGCCTGGGGCGTGGAGGGCTTCATCGTCTCGTTCATCGCCCCCCACTCGATTTCGGCGCGGGCCCTGGTCGCGGCACCCGAAGATCGGCTGTGCGTCATCAACCGCTCACGCGAGCCCCTCGCCGTGGCGGTCGACGGGCGCCCGGTCGGGGAGATCGCGGCCGGAGGGATGATCGAAGCGCGCTTCGAGAAGGACCTCGGAACGCTCGCCCAGCTGCCCGGGTCGTCCTTCTACCGGCGGCTGCGCGAGAAGTTCGGGCGCCTCGCGAGCTGAACGCGCCGGGAAGCACGCCGCGCGAATACACAGAGGCCCCGCCGGCGGCGATGTCGCGGGCCGGCGCGCAGGGCTAAGCGACGCGGGCGGTGCTCGTGTGGCGCGTTTCGACGCTCGCGACGGGCCCGTCCTGGCTCATCGAGGTGATGAAGCCGTCGAGCTGGGGGCGGGAGAAGCGCCGCTGGCCGCCGGGGGTGCGATAGCAGGCGATGTGGCCCGCGTCGGTCCAGCGCCTGATGGTCGCCAGCGAGACGCCCAGGTAGAGGGCAGCCTGTGAGCTGGTGAAGACGAGCTGGCGCTCGGACGGGGAGATGTTCGGGGGCATGCTTGCCTCGATCGGTCGGGTGTTGCCGGGCCTGGAGCTGCTCGGGTTGCTTTCTGTTTCGTCAGATCTTGCGGAGACCTTGAGCGCCGATGAGGTTTGTGGACGTTTGCGCGGCTACCGCGCCGAGGCGGCTCGAGCACCTCAAAACGGCGTCGGGGCGTTCGCCGAGAGTCCTTCCGGAGGGGACGTGGGGGCCGGCCGAGCGGGCCCGGCGAGGCTCAAGCGGCCCCGAATTTGGCTTCCCGACTGCGTTTGCGGGATCTCCCCGAGGACGGTTTACCGAGGCCCTGCAAGCGGGTATGCAAAGAACGTGTGAAAGCTGGACATTTCGCCTATCGCTCCGCTACTCTTTCCAGACCTACTCAAACGTGAGCGGCCCTCCATGGATCGAGGATCGGCGCCGCGAGACATGACCAGCGATCCTGGGGAAGGAGCATCCATGAAGCAGCCTTGGGGCCACTAAGAGATTGAAGTAGAAACACAGTTGGGTTTTTAGGGGGCGTTCCGCGCGATACCGCGGGGCGCCCTTGTTGTTTTCCGGGCCGGGCGGGCCCAGGCTACGAGGAATGGGGCTGGGCCATTTTGCGGACCCGGTTTTCCAATGCGAGCTCGGTCTTGTAGTCGGCGTCCTGACCGAACGTCCGGCCGCGCTTCTCGAGCACGGCGATGAAGACCTCCACCAGCTCGCCGTCGAGCTGGGAGCCGGCAATCCGGCGCAGCTCGCCGATTGCTTCCTCGGGCGTGACTCGGTCGCCGTAGGTCTGGCGCCTCAGCATCGTGTCGTAGGTGCTGCAGATCGCCACGATTCGCGACGCCAGAGGGATCTCGTTGCCGATCAGCCCGGCGGGATAGCCGCCGCCGTCTATGCGCTCGTGGTGGTAGAGGATCGCGTCGGCAACCGGCCCGAAGCCGTCGAACTTGCCGACCATCATCGCTCCGTCCTGGGGATGACGGCGGATCACGGCCCAGTCGGCGTCGGTGAGCTGTTCCGGGTGCAGTATGCGGTCCGACCAGGTGAACTTGCCGATGTCGTGGAGCAGCCCGGAGAGGTGGATCATTTCCTGCTCCTCCTCGGCGAGGCCGAGCTCGCTCGCCATCGCCTTGGAGTAGCTCGCGACGGCCGCCGCGTGACGCATCGCGCCGGGATCGCGAAGGCCGAGGCCCTCCATGAAGGTCGACGGCACGGCCCATTGGAAGGAGGCGAGTTGCCGGGTGCGGGCGTCGAGTTCTTCGGCGCGGCTCTCCGAACGGACGAGCGCGACGGCGAGGTGCCGGAAGATCAGGAGGACCGGGATCGCAGCGAGCAGCGCCGGAATCCCCGCGCCCCTGTAGGCGAGCACCAGCACCACGGCAACGACGCCGACGGCCAGTTCGCCGGGCAGCAGCGGGAAGAAGAGATCCTGTGCAGAGCGCCAGATCGAGCGGCCGTCGCGCACCCACAGGCTCGTCGCGAAGATCCCGAAGTTGACGACCAGCAGGACGACGACCGCTGTCAGCACGACGAGGCCGAAGATCACGCTGTCGGCCGTCCCCTGGGCGTGGATCGCGCTGACGTTGCCCTCAGCGGCCTTGATCACCCAGCCCCCGGCGAATGCGGCGATCCCGAAGGCGGCGAGGTTGTTCAGCCACTCATCCGGCCGGCGCCGGCCGACTGCAGAATGGATCACCATCGCCGCGATGCCGCAGGCCGCCGCGGGCGCGGGCCCCAAGAGGCCCATCGCGAGCACCATCACGGCCAGCGAGGCGCTGAGGATGCCGCCGCTGTATTCGACGGTGAAGCGCTCGCCGGCGAGGGCCAGGCCGAGCAGCAGGGCGACGAGCCCGAAGGGTTGCCATTCCGACGGCTGCGAGAAGAGCACCGCGGCGGCGATCATCGCGCCGAGCAGCAAAGCCTGCGCGGCCCAGAAGAGTCGGTTCGCGAGCGTTCCGGTCTGCATCGTCGGCCTGTAGTCCTTTTCGACCGACGCGAGACGGCACTTTAGGCGCGACCGTGTCCGTCTCCCCGGCCCGGCCCTGCGGCGCCCCGAAGGACGACTCGTCGGGTCTCAGAGGCCCGACCCGCGGGTGCCCTCCAGGGCGCGGACGGTGTCCGTAGCGGGAGCGTCGGGGTGCGTCTCGACGTACACGGCGGCGCCCTTGCTGGTGGCACGGAACAGGGCGGAGGACATCAGCGCCGTGCCGATGCCGAGCACGAGGAAGGCGATGCGAGGAGAGCCGATCGCGACGAGAGCGCCGCCCAGCGGCAGGCCCACGGCCAGGGTGAGCGCCATCATCGATTCGACGCCTCCCATCAACAGGCCGTGGAGGCGCCCGGGTGCGAGTTGCTGGACGAGGCTGATCAGAGAGGGCAGGCCGAGGCCGTTGCCGATTCCGCCGATGAAGGCGGCGAGGCATGCAAGCGCCAGCGTGGGAGCGGCGGCGAAGCCGATGAAGGCGGCGCCGAGCGCGAAGGTGCCGGCGGCGAGGATCGGACCGAGGGGACGGTGCTTGGCGCGCGCGAAGAGGATGCTCGCGAGCACCACGCCCGCGCCCCAGGACGTCACGAGCACGCCATAACCGCGGTCTCCGCCGTGCAGGGTCGCCTTCACATAGCTGACCTCGATCGGGGCGGCAGCCTGGATCAGGACGAGGGCCATGGTCTGGATCAGGAGCAGGCCCCGGAGGACGGGCGTTTCGTTGACGTGGGCCAGGGCGCGCTTCAGGCGCTCGCGGATTGTGGCCGCACCGGCCTCCTCGACGTGAGGGTGGAGGTTCAAGAGCAGCAAACCGCAGACCAGGAAGGAGCCGACGTCGATGAACAGCGCGGCCGGGGCGCCCGCGGCGGCGACGACCACGCCGCCGATCACGGGCCCCGCAACGAAGGAGACCGAGAAGCACACGTTTAGCGCCGCGTTCGCGAGCCGTTCGGCCTCCAGGGCCTTCGCCTCGATGGACACCGGCGGAGCCCCGGCGTCGCGGCCGGCCGGCGCACGCATGACCTCGTCGCGGGCAACCCGCGCCACCTCTGCCCGCAGCAGTGCATTGGCGGCGAGCGCGGCCGTCCCGTCTGCGACGGCCAGCAGCAGCACGGCCGGCAGCCAGAAATGCCCGAGCAGGACCGCGATCAGGGCGGTGACGACACCCTCGAAGATGTACAGCGCGCTCAGCTCGTGGCGGCGTGTCGAAGCCTCCACGCGGGCAACGAGGGCGGGCACGAGGAACGCCGGCAGGGCCTGCCAGGCGAGCAGCAGGGCGGCGACAGCGAGCGGGTCGTGGGTGTGGTCGAAGACGGCCAGCGACAGCGCCACCAGGCCGATCCAGCTGCCGAGCCGGTTGACGGTGTAGGCGGCGAGGATCACGCGCAGCCGCGGCGAGCGCAGGGGGGAGGTCACCTCGGCCAACCTAACGACCGTCTCAGATGCAGTCGAGCGCTGTATCCCATCGTGCTTCCGCCCCGCGCGGGCGGATTCGGCCGCTCGTCGAGAGGCCGTCCCGTCAGTCCAGCCCAGCCGCTACGGTGTGAGGCGCATGGACGACGGCGCACCCGGGGTGAGCAGGCCGGTAACGGTGATCATCGCCGACGACCACACGGTCGTGCGGGACGGAGTCCGAGCGGTCCTCGAACGTGAGGCGGGGGAGTTCGAAGTCGTCGATGAAGCGGCCGACATCCCGTCGATGGTGCGGGCGGTGCGGGAGCACAAGCCCGACCTCCTGACGCTCGACCTGACGATGCCCGGAGGCTCCAGTCTCGGCGCCCTGCCGTCGTGCTTCATCGCCCATCCGGCTCTGGCGGTGGCGATCCTGACGATGCGGGAGGACCCCGAGTACGCCCGCCAGGCGCTCCGCGCGGGGGCGCGCAGCTACGTTCTCAAGGAGGCCGAGCCCGCTGAGCTGCTGCAGGCCTTCCGGCTCGCGGTGGCGGGCGGCAACTACCTTCACCCCCGGCTCGGCGCCCTGATGGCGACCGGCGACGAACAGAGCGGCGACGGCGTCGTTCTGTCCGACCGCGAGAGGGAGGTCGTGAGGCTGATCGCCAACGGCTACACCAACCCGGAGATCGCCGAGAAGCTCAACGTCGCCGAGCGCACCGTCAAGACCTACCGTGCCAGGGCGATCGAGAAGCTCGGCTTCTCATCGCGAGCGGAGATCACGGCGTACGTGCGCCGCGTCGGCCTCGCGGACTGAGCGAGCCGATGGCATGCGCCGGTCGGCGACTCCGCACACGTGCGGAGTCGCACATCCCATTCCCCCGTCTCGGTGGTGGGACGACCCCGGGGGTTCACGCAAATGACGCCCCGATCGCAATGGTATTTACGGCGTAGCTACCATGGCGCACGCAGCAACCTGAGCGGACCTTCCCTTCCTCTCCTCTCACGTCGTCAACGCCATCGCGCACGCAGCGATCGAGCCGACACCCGCCGCGGCTTCACACTGGCGGCGCTAGTCTCGGTAGAGCGATGGCGACCACCGGTTCTGAGCTTCCCCAGAAGGGCTATCAGCTCAAGGACATCTCGCCGCGCGCCTTTCAGCATCCGGCTGACAAGGCCGCGACAGCGGCGCTCAAATCGGTGCCCTACCTCGACACGGTTGTCCGCAAGCTGATCGAGCTCGGCTACGAGCGGGCGCTTCGGCAGAGCTTCCTCGGATCCGCGGTGCGGCTCTCCGAAGAGCAGCTCGGCGACGTCTACCGCGAGCACGCCATCGCCTACGCGACGCTCGACATGAGCGAGGTTCCCGATCTCTACCTGAGCCAGTTCCCGATGCCCAACGCGATGGCGATCGGCGCCAGTCGGCCGATCGTGGTCGTCCAGTCGGAGCTGCTGAGCCTGCTCGACGCGCCGCAGCGGAGGACGGTCTTCGCACACGAGGCGGCCCACATCCTCTCCGACCACGGCCTCTACCGCACGGCCCTCGCGATCCTCGTGCTGATGACCCGCGCGGCCCGGCTGCCGCTGCCCCTGATGCCCGTGCGCACCGCGTTGATGGAGTGGGGCAGGGCCACCGAGCTGAGCGCGGACCGTGCCGCCGCGCTGGTCACCCGCGACCCGCTCGTGGTCTGTCGCACCCTGATGTCCCTCGCCGCAGGCGCGATGGTCTCCGAGCTCGACCTCGATGCGTTCATGCGCCAGGGCCTCGACTACTCCGAGAAGGGCTCGGGCCTGGAGCGCCTCACGCGCCTCTCGCTCGAGCTCGGCGTCACCCACCCTCTGCCCGTCAAGCGCACCCACGAGCTGATGGCCTGGGTTCGCTCGGGCGAGTTCGACAGGATCGTCGGCAACGGGGAGTATCCCCGCCGCGGCGACCCCGTCGACGCCCGCGGCGAGGGCGGCGAGGCCGTGTCCTTCTACGCCGACCGCATCCGCGATGCGATCAAGGAGACCGGCGACTCGGTCGGCGCGGCCGGCCAGCAGCTCGCCGATTGGCTGCGAGGGGCTCGCGGTTCGGCGACGGACGACGAGGACAGCGAGAGAGGCGGGGACGGCGAGCGCTAGAGGCTCGGCTGCGCGCCGATCTCCTGCCCGGGCTCGGGACGCCCCGCCAGCGGCACCGTCAGCTCTACGATCGTGCCTTTCCCCGGCGCGGGCATCCACTCGAGCTCACCGCCGACGAGCTCCGCACGCTCCTGCATCCCGCCCGTGCCGAAACCTCCGCCGTCCTCGCGCGGGCCGAGCCGGCCCTCGGGCATGCCCTTGCCGTCATCGATGACGCTCGCCACCACCGTGCGATCGTCGCCCGTTAGGCGGATCACCGCATGGGTCGCCTCGGCGTGCCGGCTGACGTTCGTCAGGGCCTCCTGCACGACCCGGTAGATCGTCGACTCGAGCTCAGGGTCTAGGCGGCCGCCACCGTTGTGGGCCTCGCCCGGGTGCAGTTCCTCATCGCGCCCGAATTCGATCTCCGTTTTCACGTCAAGCCCGTCGATCGCCTGGGCGCGGCGTGCCAGCGCCTCGAGCGCAGCCGCCAGGCCGAGGTCATCGAGCGAAGCGGGGCGAAGCTCGGTGATCAGATGGCGCAGGCCGTCGATCTCGTTGCCGAGCCCCTCCAGCGCCTCCGCCACCGCCGAGGCCAGCGCCTCCTTGTCCTCGAGGTCCCGGGCGTTGGCGAGGCGCATGCGCAGCGCCCCGATGCCCTGGATCGACTCGTCGTGGATCTCCCGCGCCCAGCGCGTGCGCTCCCTCTCCCGGGCCTCCATTCCGTAGCGCAGCCGTTCGATCTCGACCGAGCGCTCCGCGGCGAGCCTGACAGCAACGCTGTCCGCGAACGCCTTCAGCGCCGCCCTGTCGGGCTTGCGGAACGACCCGTCGCGGCGCAGCGCGATCGCCAGGCCGCCGCCCTGGCCCTCCATCGAGAACGGCTCCGCGAGCACGGACCGCGCCTCGAGGCCCAGTTCGTGCAGGAAAGCTGCCTCCTCCCCCCGGGGGCGCTCCAGTGCCAGCGACCGCCCCTCCGTGTACAGCGCGCCCACGGCGCTGCCCTCGACGGGCGCGATCCGCAGCCGCACCGGGCCGCCGCTCGCTCCCGCCACGCGCAGCTCCCCCTTCTCCTCGATCAGCAGCAGGACGTTGCTCGCGTCGAGCAGCGCCAGCCCACGGTCCGCCATCAGGCGCAGCAGCCAGAG
The DNA here is from genome assembly GCA_036394235.1 of Solirubrobacteraceae bacterium. GTDB lineage: Bacteria > Actinomycetota > Thermoleophilia > Solirubrobacterales > Solirubrobacteraceae > Palsa-744. The sequence continues at coordinate 10,723 of DASWFM010000024.1, forward strand.
CTCGGATCCCGTGAGCATGTGAGGGAATTATGAAGGCGGGGAGGTCGTCTCCTGCTCGAAGGCCTCGCCGAGACCCCCCTCGGCGCCCGGCGAGCCGTTCACGGCGCGCTCAGCCGCGGCACGCGCCCGGCTCAGCAGCACCGCCGGGGTCGCCTCCGGCCGCCACGCCGAGAGCCCTACGGAGATCCGCAGCGCCCGGCGCTGGCCCCGTGCTTCGACCTTGATCGAGCTCAGCCGGTCCAGCACCCGCCGCCCGACCATCTCTCCGCGCGGGCCGTCGGCGCCCGGCAGCACGATCAGCAGCTCCCGGTCGCTCGGCATCCCCACGCGGTCGAAGCGCCGCAGTTCCCGCCGCAGCGCCCCGGCGATGTAGGCCATCGTCTGCTCCCGCAGCTCCCCGCCGTGCTCGCCGGCCATCTGCTCGAGGTTGTCGACGACCACCAGCAGGCAGCTCAGCTGCGTGCCGTATCGCTCGGCACGGCCGATCTCCTCGTCGATCCTTTCGTCCAGCTCGCCGGCCCGGGGCCAGTCGAAAGAACCCGGTGGCGCCGGGGGAAAGCTCTGAGTGGAGTCGCTGGCAGCCATGCCTTGCCTTGTCCGCTTGCGTACGGGCACCGACTTCCATTCGGGCCCCCTGCCCTGGATTATGCATAGCCGGCACCCTGAAAACCAGGGCTGCAGCCTGCGGCGATCCTCGCGATCGCTGCCGCAAGGGCCGCAGCGATCCGTCGGCGCCCCTTGCTAGACCACCGTGCATGCTGCGTGAGCTGCGCGTCGAGAACCTGCTGCTGATCGAGCGCGCCGAGCTGCGCATGGCGGGCGGTCTCAACGTCCTGACGGGTGAGACCGGCGCCGGCAAGACCGTGCTCGCGCACGCCCTCGACCTGCTCCTCGGCGGCCGTCCCCGGCAGGGGATCGTCCGTCCCGGCGCGGCCGAGGCCTACGTCGAGGGCATCTTCGACCTGCCGCCGACCGTTCATGCCGGGCTCCCTCCAGAGCTCGCCGAGCGCATCGAGGGAAACGGCGAGGGCGAGATCGTGCTGGCCCGCCGGCTCGGCGCCGACGGGCGCACCCGCGCCTATCTGAACGGCCGCTCGGCGAACGTCGCGGACCTCCGCGACCTCGGCGGGCGGCTGCTGTCCTTCTACGGCCAGCACGAGCACCGCAAGCTGACCCTCGCGGGCGCCCAGCTTCAGATCCTCGACGCGATCTGCGGCGCTGCGCAAAAAGGGCGCCTCGAGGCCTGCGCCACGGCCCACGCCCGTACCCGCGCCCTGGTGCTCCGCCTGGAGGAGCTCGGGGAGCTGGCCGCGCACCGCGAACGGGAGCTGGGCCTGCTCGAGTTCGAGCTCGGCGAGATCGACGCCCTCGCCCCCGACCCCGCCGAGCACGAGCGCCTGCTTCTCGCCCGTGAGCGGCTGCGGCGCGCCGATGCCCTGCAGGCGGCCGCCGCGTCCGGCGCCGAGGCACTGGTGGCCGATGCGGGGGACGCTCGAGGTGCGACCGAGCTGCTCGCGGTCGCCGCCGCCTCGCTCGAGGACGTGGCCGGGGTCGATCCGATCCTCGACCGTCTCGGCGAGCGCATGCGCGCCGCTGCGATCGAGTCCCAGGAGCTGGCCGGCGAGCTGCGGGACTACGGCGCGGGCGGCCAGGACGGCGCCGGCGCGGTGGACCTGCCGGGGGTCGAGCCGACCCTGGAGGGTGTCGAAGAGCGCCTCCAATCGCTCGAGCGGGTGATGCGCAAGCACGGCGGGAGCGTCGAGGCGGTACTCGAGT
>DASWFM010000025.1:0-10199 GCA_036394235.1 Solirubrobacteraceae bacterium
GCGGCGACTCGCTTCAGTGAGCCGTGCCGTACGTCTCCGGCGGCGAAGATGCCGGGAACCGATGTCTCGAACGGGAGCGGCGACACGGTCGACGAGGCAGGCAGTTGTCGGTCGGTGAGTATGAAGCCATCTCTGTCGAGCAGCACGCTCTCACTCAGCCAGCGGGTCGCGGGGATCGCACCGATGAAGCAGAACAACCCGGTGCAGGTGACGGTCTCCACTGCACCGGTGTCGGTGTGGCGGACGCTCGCCTGCTCGAGGTGCTCCCCGCCCTCGAGTCGTTCTACTTCGACGCTGGTGAGCAGCTCGACCTTCGGGTCTGCCTCGATCCGCTCGATCAGGTACTGCGACATGCTGTGCGCGAGATCGTTGCCGCGGATCGCGATCTTCACCTTGCAGTTGTGCTGGGCGAGGTAGATCGCGGCCTGCCCGGCAGAGTTGCCGCCGCCGACCACCAGTACCCCACTTCCGGCACACACCCTTGCCTCGAGATCAGTCGCGGCGTAGTAGACGCCGGCGCCCTCGAAACGGCTCAGGTCCTCCACGTCCAGGCGTCGATAGCTCGCTCCGGATGCCACGATCACTGCCCGGGCCGCGATCTCGCTCCCGTCGCTGAGGCGGATCACGTGGAAGCCCAGATCGTCTTTCAGGCCCACGACCTCCGAGGGGGCGTTCAGCCGCGCCCCGAGGCGCAAGGCCTGCACGGCCGCTCGTGCAGTGAGATCCCCGCCGGAGATGCCGTTCGGGAACCCCATGAAGTTCTCGATCCGAGAGCTGGCACCCGCCTGGCCGCCGGTCGTGACGGCGTCGAGGCCGACCGTGCTCAGCCCCTCGGACGCGCCGTACACAGCGGCGGCCAGTCCGGCGGGGCCGCTGCCGATGACCACGAGGTCGAAGATGTAGCCGGGTTTGGCGCGAAACGCCAGGCCGAGGTGCTCTGCGAGGATGGCCGGGGTCGCATGACGCAACGCCCCGGTCGGGGTGAGCACCACCGGTGCGTCCTTTGGACTCAGCCCGAGCGAGCGGAAGAGCGCATCGACGTCTTCGGCATCCTCGACGTCGATCCAGGTGTGCGCCAGACGCGAGTGCTCGGCGAAGGCTCGTAGCCTCATCGCATCCGGCGAGTATCTGGAGCCGACGATCCGTATCGACTTTGCGCCCTCTCCCGAGCGCAGGATCTCCCGGCGAGCAACCAGCGCCCTGAAGATCGTTTCCGCGAGCGCGGGCCGGACACTCATCAGCCGGCGGAACTCCGCCTGCTCGATCACGAGCACCCGGCCAGATCGTGTGACACGAGCGGTCAGGAAGCGTCTCTGTCCGGTGAGCAGGGTCAGCTCGCCGACGAAGCCGCCCGGCCCGTATGAGGCGATTACGCTCGCCTCGGCGGTGTCGCGTCGAACTATCTCGACTTCTCCCTCGAGGACGACGAACAGCTGAGTGGAATCGTCGCCGGGCGCGAACAGCAGATCCCCCGTCGAGACCGCTTGCTCGCGGCCGAAAGAGGCCGCTTCCGCGATCTCGGACGACCCCAAGACGGGGAACGCGCGCTCGTCCGGGGAAGCGCTCATCCGACCGCGAAACCCGGTCGGCTTTGGCCTGGCGTGGCGATGCGGCTGACGTGCGCGCGGGTCATGATCGACTGGCGCAGTGTTATCAGGGCGAACGTCCGTTCCACGGCGATCGCACCGGCTCGGTTCGTGACTAGCTCGCCGACATCTGGCGGTTCTGGGCTGGTAGGGATGGGGTGAAGAAATCGATCAGGAGTTGATTGACGCGCTCGGCCTCGTCGTGGTGGACCCAGTGCGACGCATTGGGCAGGCTTTCGATGCGCTCGAGGCCGGGTACATCCTTGGGGTCGGGCTCCCGTACTCCTGGACCGAGGTAGCGATCGCGCTCGCCCCAGATGAGAAGTGTCGGCGCCGAGATCGGGCGAATCGCGGCTGCTGCCTCCTTCTGGGATGCTTTTACCGAGCAGCGGTAGTAATTGATCATCGCGCTCAGCGTCCCTTGCTGTGACCACGCCTCGACGTACCGGGCCATCTCCTCCGGCGTGTAGGCAGGCCGCGCGTCGCGCAGGAAGCGCCTGAAGAATCGCCAGTCGCGGGCGCGCGCGACGCGCTCGGGGAGCGCCGGTAGCGCGAAGAAGAAGAAGTACCAGGACCTGAGTAGCTGGCGCGGGTTGCGCAGTCCCTTCTGGAGGGCCCGCGGATGGGCCGCGTCGAGGATCGCCAGCCGATCCACGACCTCGGGGTGATTCATCGCGAGGGTCCAGGCTGCGCTTCCGCCCCAGTCGTGACCGACCACCAGTGCGGACTCGGCACCGAGCTCTCGGATCAGCTCACGGACGTCGCTCGCGAGCTTGTCGGCAGCGTAGGGCGCGATGCCGGCCGGCCGCGATGACAGGTTGTAGCCGCGGAGGTCCGGCGCGACGACTCGAAAGCCAGCCGTCGCGAGCGGCGAGACCTGGAGTCGCCAGCCGTACCAGAACTCCGGAAAGCCGTGCAGCAGCACGATCAGCGGCCCGGCGCCGGCCTCGACGTAATGCAACCTCACGTCTTCGCCGACCTCGGCGTAGCCGTCGCGAAGTTCGACTTGGTCGGTCGAAATCGGGGTGCTCGGCGTGTCTGCAGACCCCCGGGGCGGGTTCGGCTCGGGTGAGACGGAGCTAGGGCCTTCCGGCGTGTGCATGCCGGGCGATGTGCTCATGAGCAGCTCCTCTCAGGACGGACTGGCTGGTGTGTGGCTCGCCAAGACTTGTCCTGGGGCCTCCACGTCGCGCCCGTTGAATGCCCTGGTCCGCTGACTGGTGCTGCTAGCCAACGGCACGATCGGCGCCGTCGCGCCGCGGCTCGAGGGCCGCCGGCAGTTGCGCCCTGGCGTTGATTTCTAGCTTCGGGAAGATCCGGTAGAGGTGCGATCCGATCGTGCGGTGGGAGAGAAACAGCCGCTCGCCGATCTCGCGATTCGACAGTCCGGCTGCCGCCATCTGGGCGATCTGCAGCTCCTGGGCGGTGAGCCGGTCGCGGGCATCCGGCGTGCGCGGTCCGATCGTCTCGCCGGTGGCTCGCAGCTCTTGGCGTGCGCGGTCGCTCCAACGCGTGGCTCCCAAAGCGTCGAACAGGTTGATCGCATCGCGTAGAGGTGAGCGTGAGTCTGCGCTTCGCCGCTGCCGACGCAGCCAGCGGCCGAACGAGAACAGCGTTCGCGCTCGCAGGAACGGGTAGCTCCGCGATTCTCCGCCGAGCGCCGCCACGAACTGCGCCTCGGCGTGATCGTCGTCGCTCAGCAGCGGTCGCGCGCAAGCCAGACCGGCGCACAAGATCGGCGGCTCGCTACGCCTCGCGATCGGCTCGAGTTCGCCCATGACCTTCATGACGCGGGCGGCGTGCTCACCGCGGCCGCCGGCCTCGACGAGGTCCAGCACGGATGGCCAGCGCATGAAGCGGTGGTAGGCCGGGTCGTCCTCGTCGAACACCGGCCAGAGCGCACGGAAGGCGTCGTCGTGGCGTCCCTCCCCGAGGGCCGCTGCACCCCGGGCTAGGTGCGCGGGGGCGAGCAGCGGACCGCCCTTCATGGCCGTCACTGCTCGCTCCGGCCCGGTGAGCATCGCATCGAGGTCCGTTTCGCTACCGCGGAGCGCAGCGACCAGCGCGCCTATGAGCTGCCCGGTGAGTCCGAACTGGGGCTGGCGAGTTTCGCGCGCGAGCGTCGCTGCCTCGGCGCCCGCCCTCTCCGCCGCTTCCCAATCACCCGCGTAGGTGGCAGCCCATGCGTAGTGGACGAGCGCCTGCGTGAGCATGCCGAGCCTGCTCTGCTCGCGCAGCCGCTCAACCGCGCGCGCGAGGAAGCGCGAGCCTGCCACGAAGTCGCCCGCTGTCTCTGCGGCGATACCCGCATGCGTCGCAGCGACCGGATCGCTCGTCTCCTGTAACCGCAAGCGTGCCACTCGACGCAGCACCGACGGCGCCGTCGACTCCGGATCGGCGAGCGCGATGACGGCCAGCAGTCGCGGGTCGTCGGGCGGAAAGCCGATGCCTTCGGCCGCATCGACAACGTACTGTCGCGTGCGGGCGCGGGATCGTGTCCACCAGCAGCGGTGCGCGACCGGCACGAGCGAGCGCAGCGCCGCATCGGGATCGCCGCCGGCGTGCAGCTGCTCCGCGATCCTCACGAATGTCTTTGCGGCGCCCGTCTCGGACCAGACGTCGCCGCTGATCATCTGCTGCAGCCAGTCGATGCGGGCGCTCTCGAGCGGACCCAACTCGAGTGATTCCGCCTCGCGCAGAAGGCGGCTGACGACCTCGCCTCGCCCGAGGTCATATACGAGCTCGGCGGCACGGACCAGCCGTTCTCCCTTTCGGCGCGGATCGGCGGTGAGCATCGCGGCGCGCTCGAGTGCGGCCGCGGCGACCATCACCGCACCGCGCCGGCGCGCGATCTGCGCCTGCTCTTCCAGGGCCCGCGCGACCTCTTCGTCGTGGCCCACCGTGCACGCGGCGCGGTGCCACAGCCGGCGCTCCGGGTCGCGAACGACCACTGCCAGAGCCGCGTACATCGCGAGCTGCAGCGCCGGCGGCGCCGTGCTCTGAACGGCCGAGCGGATCAGCGGATGCCGAAAGCTCACCTCCGATCCGTTCGCCTTCGTCAGGCCGCGTTCGGCGGCGCCGTCAAGGGCGGAAAGCGCCACCTCGTTCCCGAGCACGCGGGTAGCTGCTGAGAGGAGTTCCGCGATCGAGGCCCTGCCGTCGAGCGCGGCGGCAAGCAACAAGAGGCGAGTGTCCTCACCGAGTCCATCCAGGCGTGCCCCGAACGCGCGCTCCAGTCGCGCGGTCAGTGCCGCCGGTGTCGGCGACAGCAGCTCGACGGGGTCGCCGGCCTCGGGCATCGCCCGCGCCAGCTCCACCAGTCCCAGTGGGTTGCCGGCGGCCTCAGCCAGCACGCGGCCGCGCGCGTACGGCGGCAGTCCCGGCGCGACACGGTCGAGCAACTTCTCGGAATCGGACGGGGACAGTCGGCCCAGCTGAAGGATCGGCAGCCCTGCCTCCTCGAGCGTGGTCGAGAACCCCTCGCGAAGGCCGGCGATGAAGACCACCGGCTCGTTGTCCAGCCGCCGTGCGATGAAACTCAGCACGTCGATGCTCGAACGATCCAACCACTGCGCGTCATCCGCGATCAACAGCAGCGGGCTGGAGTCGGCTGCGTCGGACAGGAGACGGTATGCGGCAAGCGCGACGCGGAAGGGATCCGCCTCCACCTCCTCGGCGACGCCGAATGCTGCGTCGAGCGCTTGTCGCTGGGGATCGGGAAGTCCCTCGATCCGGTTGCCAATCGGCCAGAGGAGTTGATGGAGTCCCGCGAAGGCGAGCTCGGACTCAGACTCGACGCCCGCGGTCGCGAGTGTGCGCGCACCCAAGGAGCTCGCGCGGGCACGGGCTCGCTCCAGCAGCGCCGACTTCCCGATTCCGGGTTCTCCGCTGATCACCAACGCTCCGCCGCGGCCGCGGACGCTGTCCAAGAGCGCGTCGACCCACGCAACCTCCTCGTCGCGCCCTATCAGCTCGCCGGTCGCAGCCGTCGGGACCGAGACGGTCATTTGCCGAGCATAGGCGCAAGCAGTCGCGTGACTCAAGCGAAGCGCCGCCGCTCAGACCTACCGTGCCTCCGTGGCAACCAGCCACGAGACCTACACCGCGAGACGGCTGACCGTCGAGGTCCCAGGCGTCCGCGCCTTCCAGCGGCTCTACGAGCAGGCGGTGCCCGCGAACCCGGCAGAGAAGCTCGACGCGCTCGTGCGGCGCGGAGCGAGCTGGGCCGAAGTGATCGATGCGCAGGCCGAGTGGGCCCCGCACGGGTTTCTCATCTACTGGCGAAACGACGTTCACGGCGTGATGCAGCTCGCGAGCGACGAGGACGACTGCGTCGCGTATCTGATGGGCAACGTCACCATCGCCGAGCAGATGTTCCGCCACGATCCACGAGCGATGCTCTACGCGCCGCTGGGGACGGTCATCTGGGAAGACGCACAGGGACGCGCATGGTTCACCGTCGATCAGCCGAGCATGCAGTTCGCCAGCTTCGGAGACCCGGCGATCTCAGCCGTCGGGATCGAGCTCGACCGAAAGCTCGCAGCGCTCTTGGAGGCGCTCCGGGTCGAGGTGCCGATGACCCTGTTGTCCTCGACCTAGCTTGCGAACCACGCCTGCGCTGAGAACCGCAGAGTCCAGGGATTGCCGAGGTCTGGATACTTCGCGAGCACTGCCGCCTCGAGCTCCTTGGCGTCGCCGGCATCCTCCGCTGCGTCTACGAAGTCCTCGATGTAGGAGCGAGTGCCGTCGAGCATCTCCTTGACGGCGCGGTCGCTCGCGTCAGGTTTCTTGTGACCCGCGACGATCACGTGCGGCGCCAACCGCTCGACCTGATCGATGCTCGAGATCCACTCGCGCCAGCCGTCACGTCCCGCGAAGCCGAGCATCGCATGTATTTGGTTGTAGATCACATCGCCCGAGATGACGGTGTCGATCGCGGGGATGTGGACGACCGTGCTCGGCTTGATGTCGCCCTGGCCGACGTCGATCACGTTCAGCTCGACCCCCTCCAGGCCGATGCTCGTGCCGACCATCGGCTCCGGCAGAACCGTCGGCGTCACCGCACCGTCGCCGAACATCGCCTGCCACTGTGCGGTCTGCACCTCAAGGGTACTTTCAACGTACGCGACGACGGCTGCGGTCGCGACGGGCCGCGCGCCGGGAAACCGCTCGAGCAGCTTCCCGATCCCGAAGTAGTGATCGCCGTGGCCGTGTGTCACGTAGATCGCCGTCAACGTCGTGCCGGATCGCTCGATCAGATCGCCCAGCGCCTCGATGTCGGCGCTCATGTACTGCGCGTCGATCAGAACCGACTCCGACCTCCCCGCCACCAGCGTCGCGGTCGTCGGCGAGAACGTCCCGCGCCCCCCGACGAGCTCCTGGGTGGGGCTGGTGTAGACGATCGTCCTGACTGGCTCGTCGCGGTTCGCCGGCTCTGTGCTGGATGCGGTGAGGTCGGTGCCCATCGTCCTCCTCTTGTGGTGCAGGGATAGCGCAGAGCGACCCTATCAGTAACAGTTGCATGATGCAACCCTGTCTGTTAGGCTGCCCGCTCGCCAGCGCTGCCGCCGAAAGGAGAGCCATGCCACTGTGGAACATCTACTGCCCAGAGGGCACGTACTCGGCCGAGGACAAGCGGGCCTTGGCCGATCGGATCACGGACCTCTATGCGGAGTTCGGGCTCCCCCGCTTCTACGTGAATGTCATGTTCAACGAGATCGGCAGCGACTCGTGCTACATCGGCGGCGAGCCGGCCGATGACTTCGTGCGCATATCGATCGACCAGATCGCCCGCGGCGTGCCGGAGGACCTGGCTGCCTGGTGGATGAAGCGGATCCGCAAAACGATGGCGCCGTTCGTGACCGAGAGGGGCCTGCGCTGGGAGGTCCACGTCGACGGCACGCCTGTCGAGCTCTGGATGATCGACGGGTACTTCCCCCCGCCGGAAGGCTCGGAGGACGAGAAGCGATGGGCCGGCGAGAACAAACCCTCCGAGCTCGTGGGCAGTGGCTGAGCCGCCTTCAGGGATTTGTTCGCCCAGCGGCGGCGCGCCTCGAAGCTGCGCACCGCCGCCGGGTGTAGCGCGACCGGGAATCAGACGGCGGTGCGGCCGCCGTCGACGGGAAGGATCGCGCCGTTGACATACGTGGCGTCGTCGGATGCAAGGAACACAATCGCCGTCGCGATCTCGTCGGCCTCCGCGGCACGTCCGAGCGGCAAGGTGCTTGCCAGCTCGTCGAGCGCGCCGCCCATCGGGTCGGTGCCGGGAGTCCGCGTGGGCCCGGGGGCGACTGCATTGACGCGGACGCCCTGAGGTCCGTATTCAGCGGCCCAAACCTTGGTCAGCAGCTCAACTGCGGCCTTCGACGCTCCGTAGACGGCCAACCCTGGCAGCCCAAAGCTCGCAGCCATCGTGGACACGTTGATCACTGCCCCCTCTCCGCGAGCTGCCATGCCCGGGGCGAGTGCCCCTGTCAACTCGAATGGAGCTGCCACGTTGATCTGAAGGACATCATCGACCTGCTCGCTGGTGGTCTCATGAGTCGCTGCGAACGGGAAGACGCCCGCATTGTTGACGAGCACATCGACCGGGCCAACGGCCCCGGCGAGCTCGCGTGCACCGCTCCTCTCGCCCAGGTCTGCGGCGAGGAATCTCGCGCGCCCTCCCCCCTTCTCGATCTGTCGTACGACCTCCTCGCCGCGCGTCTGGTCGCGGCCCGAGATGATCACGTTCGCGCCGGCCTCCGCAAACCTCTCCGCAGTTGCGCGGCCGATGCCCGACGTTCCGCCTGTTACCAGCACGGTCTTCCCTTCCAGCTTCATGAAGTCTCCTTGTCGCTATTTGGACCGCTCGGTCCAACTAGAGGAGAGCATAGCAGCCGATTGGACTGATCGGTCCAAATCGCCTAGGATGAAGGCATGAGCACAGAACCCAGGACATCGCGTGGACGAGCAACACGAGAGCGGATCGTTCAGGCTGCGACCGAGCTGGTCGCGGAGCGTGGAGTGGCAGGAACATCCTTGGACGATGTTCGCCGGCGGGCGCATGCATCCAAGAGCCAGCTCTACCTCTACTTCCGGGACCGGGACGACCTGCTTCGCGGCGTCAGCGAAGCGACCTGCGACACGGTCTTGGACCTCCAGTCCGACGCGCTGGCCGGCTTTGACTCGCTCGCCGGGGTCGAACGCTACTTCGACGCAACTGTGGCGCTCCAAGAAGAGCGTGACGCCCGCGGGGGGTGTCCGATCGGCTCGCTCGCCGGCCAGCTCGTCGAGCACAACGAGAACGCGCGGCTTGCTCTCGCCGACGGCTTCCAGCGGTGGGAGGATGGGCTGCGGATCGGACTAGAGAAGATGGCCGCACGGGGCGAGCTTCGCCCCGACGCCGACCCGGCTGCCCTGGCGACGCGGACACTCGCCGCCCTGCAGGGTGGGCTGGTGCTCACACAGGTACGCCGGGACCCCGCTCAGCTGCGCGTCGCAGCCGACGCTGCGCTCGAGCTGATCCGGGCCGCCGCGACGGCGGAGTCCAGCGCTGATCCCAAGTCCGGATAGCTCGCTCAGCCTGCCCTGCCGTTGCGGACGCGGTGCTTGCACCCGGGCCAGCAGCAGGGCCGGCGCTGGCCTTCCTCCAGCTCTTCCTGGGTCCGCCGAATGCGGCGCTCTCGGGTTGTCTGCTGCTTGGCGTCCTCGACCCAGCAGATGAACTCGTTGCGAGCGAGGGGCGTGATGTCCTTCCAGAGGTCGAGCGCCGTCGCGTTGGCGATCAGCGCACTACGCAGGTCCAGGGGCAGCTCGTGCACCACCCCACCGGGCACGTTCTGGACGGACACACGCCAATCGTAGTGAGCCGGCCGCGGGCGATGCCGTGAGGCTGCGAGTCGCGGGCCGTCCTATGGCACCCACGTCTCTGCCAGTGGCGTGAGCTGGAGCTCATGGGTCGCGGCCTGGGTTCCCTGGCCGGCGAGAAAGCGAACGGCATCCGCGATCTCGCTGGCATCGGCCAGGGTCTCCGGGGCGACGCCCTGGCGAGGCGGACCGCTCACGGGTTGGATGCCGGCGTCGACGATCAACAGCGCGACATGGATGCCGCGCGGGCGCAACTCGAGCGCCGCCGCCTGTGTGATCGCGCGGACCCCGAATGCGCCCGCCGCCCATAGTCCCCGGCCGGGCATCGCGCGCCGCGCCGAGCCTCCCGTCACCTGGATGATCGTTGCGGGGCCTCCCTGCGCCGCGAGGAAGCTCCCTGCGCCGGAGAGGAATGAGAACGCGGCGCGGGGCGGCGCGGTCGCCCACGAGTCGAATGCGTCTGCGCTCGCCTCCGCGATCGGGCCACCGCCAAACGGACCGGTGCGGCTCCCGCCGTATGTGGAGGCGGCATTGACCACGAGGTCGATCGGGCCGTTGGCTTCCGACGCCTGGGCCAACGCTCGGGTGACGCTTGCCTGATCGGTCACGTCCTCCTCCAGCGCGAGGGCTCCGGCCCTGGCGATCTTCTCCAGGGTGGCTGTCGAGCGAGCGACCCCCGCCATCGCCCAGCCGTCGGCGATCAGCGTCTCGATGATCGCGCCGCCGAGGTTGCGGGCACCGAACACGAGCCCGCTCTTGCCGCTC
>DASWFM010000026.1:0-4289 GCA_036394235.1 Solirubrobacteraceae bacterium
AAGCCTTGGTGAGCCGTTACCTCACCAACAAGCTAATGGGCCGCGGGCCCATCTCGATGCGGAGGCCGAAGCTTCCTTTCCCCTTGCGGGCACATCCGGTATTAGCCCGAGTTTCCTCGGGTTGTCCCGGTCATCGAGGCAGGTAACCCACGTGTTACTCACCCGTTCGCGGCTCTGCCCCAGGGCAAGCCCTGGTTCGTCGCTCCACTTGCATGTGTTAAGCACGCCGCCAGCGTTCGTCCTGAGCCAGGATCAAACTCTCCGTGAAGAACTTCACGAAAAGCCTGTCATGGAGTTGCCGGTCGCCCTGCACCCGAAGGCACAGGAGGCCGGCTGGCCGGGACCCATACACCGTGGCCCCGAACCATGACGGGGTACTTCTCTACTTGACTCTTTGCCGTCGCGCGTGAGCATTCGAGACGCTCCCGCCGACGGGTCGAACCTGGACGCACACCACGATCCATTCGGACCGTAGATGCGCATGCTGTTGAGTTTTCAAAGACCGCCGAGCCTTCTCGAAAGGGCTTCCTTCGGAGGAGGACCGATCCAGCCCAGCGCCCAGAGGCGCCTGCGGGCCGACCGGGGAGTATAGCGCGACAGGCACCGTCGCGGGCGGCTCCGCGGGCGGCGAAGCCGTGGCCGCGGGCGATGTGCGCCGCCGCTGCTGTGCAGCGTACCGGTCCCGGCGGCGGCGGCCCGGCGCCCCACTCCGTTGTTGCGCAGCCGGCTAGCCGGCCGCCCGAAGGCGCCGGTAGCGCCTGCGGCCGACCCGCAACACCTGCCCGTCGGCGCGCGAGGCCGGCAGCTCCTGATCGTCGCTGCCGAGCTGCTCGGAGCCGAGCCACACCCCACCCTGCTCGAGCAGCCGCCGTGCCTCGGAGCGGGAGATGCCGAACTGATCGGCGATCAGCGCCGGCACGTGCACGATCTCCCCGGCCGGCAAGGTCGCCTCCTCGATCTCCTCCGGCAGCTCGTGTTGGGCGAACACCCTGTCCCATTCGCTCTCCGCCCGTGCGGCCGCTTCCTCGGAGTGCAGCCACGCCACCAGCTCGTGGGCCAACCGCCGCTTGGCGTCCCGCGCCGCACTCCCTTCGAGGTCCGCCGCTGTGAGCACCGCGGCGTCGGGCGAATGCGGCTCGATCAGCAGCCGGTAGTACTCGCCCATCGCCTCGTCGGGAATCGACATCGCCTTCCCGAACATCTCCCCGGGCTCATCGGTGATCCCGATCTGGTTCCCCAGCGACTTCGACATCTTGCGGCTGCCATCCGTCCCCACGAGGATCGGCATCGTCATGATCGCCTGCTGGGGCTTGCCGTAATGGCGCTGGATATCGCGCCCCAGCAGCAAGTTGAACGTCTGGTCGGTGCCGCCGAGCTCCACGTCGGCATCGATCACGACGGAGTCATAACCCTGCAGCAGCGGGTACAGGAGCTCGAGCATCGAGATCGGCTCCCCCGCCTGCCAGCGTTGCGCGAAGTCCTCCCGCTCGAGCAGTTGCGCGGCGGTTGTCGTCCGCACGAGGCTCAGCAGGTCCGCCATCGGCATGTCCAGCCACTCGCCGTTGTGGCGCACCTCGAGTTTGCGCGGGTCGAGATCGAGGATCCGCGCCGCCTGCTCCTGGAAGGTCGCCCCGTTCGCATCGATCTCCTCCGGACTGAGCATCGGTCGTAACGTCGAGCGCCCCGAGGGATCGCCGACACGAGCTGTGTAGTCGCCGATGATCAGCACAACAACGTGGCCGGCGTCCTGAAACTCGCGGAGCTTGCCGAGAACGACCGCGTGGCCGAGGTGGATGTCTGGTGCGGTCGGGTCGATGCCGAGCTTCACGCGCAGCGGCCGCGCCTGCTCGGAGGCCTCCGCCAGCTTCGCCTCCAGGGCCCCTTCGGGGAGCGAGTCGACCGCGTTGCGGGCCAGCCGTGCAGCGTCCGTGGCGGCCGCGGAGGTGTGCTGGGACATCTGGCGCAATGCTAGACTCTCGGCCGCGCGAGGGGCCCTCTGCGCCGCGCCGGGTCGCGGCTCGCGCCACCGGAGAGACAAGCTCCGGACGGGACCTCACGCGCCGCTGCCGATGAGCGCAACGGTGACCCCCGACATACCTGCCGCGCCGGCGCTCCCTCCCAGGAAACGCGTCAAGCGCCTTCGCCTCGCCGCGATCGTCTTCGCCGCCCTGCTGCTCGGCCTCGTCTCGTTCGTCTTCGGCCTGTTCATCTCCGTCGCCTCGGACCTGCCCTCGCTGGAACGCTTCTCGCAGATCAAGGACGCCCAGAGCTCGCAGCTACTCGACGACCTCGGCCATCCGATCGGTGTCCTGAGCGAGCAGAACCGCGTGATCCTCACCCCCGCTCAGATCCCCCCGATCGTCAAGGAGGCCGTGATCTCGATCGAGGACAAGCGCTTCTACTCCAACAGTGGCATCGACCTTCGCGGCATCGCCCGCGCGTTCGTTCAGGACGTGGTGCACAAAGGCAGCCTGCAGGGCGCCTCCACGATCGAGCAGCAGCTGATCAAGAACTTCCTTCAGGCCCAATCCCACCGCACGATCTTCGAGAAGCTCAAGGAGACCGCGCTCGCCTACCAGCTCGCGCATAAGTGGTCGAAGGACAAGATCATCACGGCCTACCTGAACACGGTCTACTTCGGCAACGGCGCCTACGGAGTCGAGGCGGCCGCCCAGACCTACTTCGGCCACGACGTCAACCACATCGGCTGCGGCACCCCGGGCCACGCCCTGTGCGTCTCGGGCCTCTCGCCCTGGGAGGCGGCGATGCTCGCCGGAATCATCCAGAACCCGACGGCCTACAACCCCGCGACGCATCCGGCCACCGCGCTCGAGCGTCGCAACACCGTGCTCGCCCAGATGGTCGACCAGGGCTACCTCAACAGGCCGGTCTACGACGAAAGCGTCAAGGAAGCGCTGCCCGCGCCTCACGAGGTGCAGCCGCCACAGGTCCAGACCGTCGAAGGCGTGGACGCCGGCTACTTCAACAGCTGGGTCCAGCAGCAGGTGATCGAACGCTACGGCGCCGCCCGCGCGTTCGACGGGGGCCTGAAGATCACGACGACGCTCGACCTCGAACTACAGCGCGCCGCTGAACAGGCCGTCAACAACTACCTCGCCTACCCTGGCGGGCCGACCGCCTCGCTGGTGGCGATCGAAAACTCCACCGGCGAGGTGCGAGCGATGGTCGGCGGACGCGACTACACCAAGAGCGCCTTCAACATCGCCACCGAGGGCGAGCGCCAACCGGGCTCCTCCTTCAAGGCCTTCGACCTCGCCGCCGCGCTCGAGGGCGGCATCTCGCCCTCCTCTGTCTGGTCTTCGAAGGTCAAGACCTTCGTGGTGCCCAACACCCACGGCACGGAAAAGTTCGTTGTCCACAACGACGAAGCGGCGTACTCGGGTTCCAACACGCTGACCGGCGCGACCACCTTCTCGGACAACTCGATCTACGCCGAAGTCGGGCTCAAAGTCGGCACCGAGAAGATCGCGCTGCTGGCACACAGGATGGGTATCACCACGCCGCTCTCGACGAACCCCGCGATGACCATCGGCGGGCTCACCGTTGGCGTCACGCCGCTGGACATGGCGCACGCCTACGAGACAATCGCTCACGGCGGCCAGCGCGTCACGGGTTCGATGGCCATCGGCGGCCAGCCTGTCGGCGTCCAGGAAGTCGACGCCGGCAGCCACACGCTGCGTGACGGCCACCACCGTGACAGGAACCGGGTCGAGCTGAAGCGCGTGCTCCCCCCCGAAATCGCCCAGACCGAGACGCAGATCCTCCAGACGGTGATTCAGTACGGCACCGGCAAGGCCGCCTCGATCGGTCAGTTCGCCGCCGGGAAGACCGGCACGACGTCCAACTACGGTGACGCGTGGTTCGTGGGCTGGGACTCCAAGTACACGGTTGCCGTATGGGTCGGCTTCCCCGACAAGCTCGTGCCGATGCTGACCGACTTCAACGGCCAGCCGGTGATGGGAGGCACTTTCCCGGCGCTGATCTGGCACGACTTCATTGCTTCGGCACTCGGCATCGACAAGACACGCGCCGAAGCTGCGGCCGCGGCCCGGGCGGCCTCCGGCAAGAAGGGCACGAGCAGCGAATCCGAAGCAGTCGAAGAAGCCACCGGCACGAGTACAACGGGAAGCGCCGCGGGCGGCGCCCACGAAGGCTCCGGGGGCTCTTCGAAGTCCGCTGCGCCCACCGCCGGCGGCAAGGAAGGCAGCGGCTCGGCGGGCGGCGCCGAACACGGTGCGGAACCCGCGACGCCCGCAAAGGAAGCGCCT
>DASWFM010000027.1:0-5750 GCA_036394235.1 Solirubrobacteraceae bacterium
GTCGAGCTGGGCGTCGCCGTGCTCGCCGCCGAACGCGCCGGCGCGCCGGCGCTGCAGCGCCTCGACGAGCTCGTCGCGACGCTCGACGACTCGCTCGAGGACTTCGCCGCCTACCGCCAGGCCGACATCCGCCTGCACGTCGGCCTCGCCGAGGCATGCGGCTCGGCGCGGCTCGTGCGGGCGATGACCGAGGTGCAGGGCGCGATGACCGATCTGATCTCCTACATCGCCCACCCGCCCGAGGTCCTCGCCTCCTCGAACGCCCAGCACCGCCGCCTGCTCGCCGCCGTCCGCGAGGGCGACGAGATGCGCGCGGCGAAGGTCATGGCCGAACACCTGCAGGGCACCGAGCATGTCCTCGCCGGGCTGCTTCCCGGGGGCTGATCCGCTCTCCCGCATCGCTCGGGAGGAGGAGAGGGAAGGACGAAGGAGGCCTCGATAGCGATGGTATTCACGCGGTCGATACCAATGCGCACGCGGCACCAATCGCCCTCCTCTCCTCCTCCTTCTCCGTAGGGGGTCCACAGATTCGCGCCGCTCCGCAAGCAGCGCACGATTTTGCCCGCCCAGACTTGACTTCCGTCCGGAAACGAGCGTATTGTCACGAGCGAAGGAAGGAAGATCAAACCTTTAAAGGGGGGCGAGTCGATGAGCACAGCCGAAGGCACGATGGGGACCGACCAGCCGGGGCTAGGAAGCGACGAGCAGCGGCTCGCCGAGCTCGGTTATCAACAGGAGCTGAGGCGCGGCTGGAGCTCGTTCTCGAACTTCGCGATCTCCTTCTCGATCATCTCCGTGCTGGCCGGCTGCTTCACGACCTATGGCCAGGCGCTGAAGAACGGCGGCCCGATCGCGATCTCGATCGCGTGGCCGCTGATCAGCGTGATGATCCTGTTCGTCGCCTTCTCGATGTCCGAGCTGGCCTCGTCGATGCCGACGGCGGGTGGCATCTACTACTGGGCCTCCAAGCTCGGCGGCGCCGGCTGGGGCTGGTTCACCGGCTGGTTCAACCTGATCGGCCTGGTCGCCGTTGTGGCGTCGGTGGACTACGTCTGCGCGACCTTCCTGATGAACCTGCTGGGCCTCTACAACGTCCACTTCATCTTCAACTTCGCGAAGGCCTCGGGCTTGACGGGATCGGCCACCGTCCACTACACGGCCCATGTCAACTTCGCGCTGTTCGGCGGGCTGCTGCTCCTGCACGGGCTGATCAACGTCTTCTCCAGCCACCTCGTGTCGATCTTCAACGGCATCTCGGTGTGGTGGCACGTGATCGGCGTGACCGTGATCGTCGCGCTGCTGATCGCCGTGCCCAGCCACCACGCTTCCTTCTCCTACGTGTTCGGCCACCGCGCCAACCTGTCGGGCTTCGGCGGGCATATGTACTGGTACTACGTGCTGCCACTCGGCTTCCTGCTGACGATGTACACGATCACCGGCTACGACGCCTCGGCGCACGTCTCCGAGGAGACGCACGGCGCCGAAGACTCTGCACCGAAAGGCATCTGGCGGTCGGTCTTCTACTCGGCCGTGATCGGCTGGATCGTGCTCCTCGCGATCACCTTCGCGATCCCGCGGGGCGCGAAGGAAGCCGGCATCTACGAAGCAGGCTTCCCGTCGCTCGCGATCTTCAACGCCGCGCTCAGCACCGCGGCGGCCAAGGCCGTGGTCTTGATCTCGACGATCGGCCAGATCTTCTGCGGCATGGCCTGCGTCACGAGTGCCTCGCGAATGACCTTCGCGTTCTCCCGCGACGGCGCCATACCGGGCCACAAACTCTGGCGGCGCCTCGGCCCGAACAAGACGCCCACGTGGGCGGTGCTGTTCGTCGTGATGTGCGCGGCGATCATCACGATCCCGGCGTACTTCCCGAACCACCTCGGCACCCCGGTGGCCTTCCTGGCCGTCACGTCGATCTCGGTGATCGGGCTCTACATCGCCTACACGATCCCCGTGTTCCTGCGCTGGCGGATGAAAGAGGAGTTCAAACCCGGGTCCTGGACGCTGGGAGCGAAATACAAATGGATCAACCCCGCTGCGTTCCTTTGGGTGGGACTGTGCGTGGTCATCTTCTGCCTGCCCTTCTCCCCCGCCGGCGTGTTCTTCAAGCACGGCTTCGAATGGTCGGCCGTCAACTACGCGCCGCTCGTGACGATCGGCGTGATGGTGGCGGTGACGCTGTGGTTCTCCGTGTCCGCGAAAAGGAGCTTCAAGGGTCCGATTCGCACGATCGACGAGCTCGACGTCGAACAGGCGCTGCCGGCGATCGCCGAGGCACCGTAGGAAGAGGATTGCGCGGGCAAGACTCTCTGCGGGTCCGGTGCGGCGGAAGCTAGCGCCTTGAGCGAATCGCTCTCAGTGCTCGAGCCCGCGACCGAGACGGTGCTCGCAGAGATTCCGCGCGCGGGCGTGGAGGAGGCCGACGCGGCGGTCGCCGCTGCGCGCGCGGCGCTGCCGGCGTGGCGGGCGCTCGCGCCGGGTGAGCGGGCCGGGCTGCTGCGTGGCTTGGCCGAGAACCTGGCCTCCCACGCCGAGGAGCTCGCGGTGCTCGAGGCGCGCAACGCAGGCAAGGCGATCGGCGATGCGCGCGGCGAGATGGCGATGGTCATCGACACCTTCCGCTACTACGCGGGCGCGCCCGAGCGGCTGCTCGGCGACACGATCCCGGTCGCCGGAGGCCAGGCCTTCACGGTCCGCGAGCCCGTTGGCGTCGTGGCGCTGATCACGCCCTGGAACTTCCCGCTGACGATCGCCTCCTGGAAGCTCGGCCCGGCGCTCGCGGCCGGCAACACGGTCGTGCTGAAGCCCGCCGAGCTGACACCGTTGACGGCGCTGCGCTTCGCCGAGCTGGCCGTCGAGGCGGGGCTCGCCGAGGGCGTGGTGAACGTGGTTGTCGGCCCCGGCTCGACCGTCGGACAGCGCCTCGTCGAGCACCCGGGCGTCGACAAGATCGCGTTCACGGGCTCGACCGAGGTCGGCCGCTCGATCGCCGCCGGCGCGGCTCAGACGATCAAGCGCGTGACGCTCGAGCTCGGCGGCAAGTCGGCCAACATCGTCTTCGCCGACGCCGACATCGAGGCGGCCTCGGCCGCCGCCCCGCTCGCCGTCTTCGGCAACGCCGGCCAGGACTGCTGCGCGCGCTCACGGATCCTCGTACAGGCAGAGGCCATGGAGGACTTCATGGCCTCCCTCGAGCAGTCCGTGACCTCGCTGCGGGTCGGCGATCCGCTCGCCGAGGACACCCAGATGGGGCCGCTGATCTCGGCGGCACAGCGCGACGCGGTGGCCTCCTTCCTCGACGACGGGGCGCCCGTCGCCTTCCGCGGCTCGGCCCCGGACGGCGCGGGGTTCTGGTTCGCCCCCACGGTGCTCGCGCCCGTCGACCCGCGCGAACGGGTCGCTCGCGAGGAGGTCTTCGGTCCAATCGCCGCCGTGATCCCATTCCGTGACGAGGCCGAGGCGATCGCGCTTGCCAACGACACGATCTACGGCCTGTCCGGCTCGATCTGGACCCGCGACGGCGCCCGCGCGCTGCGCGTCGCCCGCGCCGTGGAGACGGGGGTGGTGTCGATCAACTCGAACAGCTCGGTGCGCGTGACGACGCCCTTCGGCGGCTTCAAGCAGTCCGGCTACGGCCGCGAGCTCGGTCCCCATGCGCTCGACGCCTACACCGAGGTCAAGACGATCTACTACGCGACGGACGCATGATGGCGGCGCAGGACGGCGGCGGCAGCAGGCTCGAGGGCCGCGTGTGCGTGGTGACCGGCGCCAGCGGCGGGATCGGGGCTGCGACCGTCGAGTTGTTCCAGCGCGAAGGCGCGAAGGTCGTGGGCGTCGACGTCATCGCCGGCGCGCCCGGCGACATGTCGCTGCAGATCGATCTCACCAGCGAGGAGCTCGTTGCCGATCTCTACCGCCAGGTGCGGGAGGGCTTCGGCCACATCGACGTGCTCTTCAACAACGCCGGCATCTCGCCGAACGACGACGCGAGCGTGCTCGAGACGACCCTCGATGCCTGGGAACGCGTCCAGACCGTCAACCTCACGAGCGTGTTCCTGTGCTGCAAGCACGGCATCCCCCACCTGCTCGAGAACGACGGGCCGGAACGAGGCTCGGTCATCAACACCGCGTCGTTCGTCGCCGTGATGGGGGCCGCGACATCGCAGATCTCCTACACGGCCTCGAAGGGCGGCGTGCTGGCCCTCTCCCGCGAGCTCGGCGTCGAGTTCGCCCGGCGCGGCGTGCGCGTCAACGCCCTCTGTCCCGGCCCCGTCGACACACCGCTGCTCAAAGAGCTCTACGCGAAGGATCCCGAGCAGGCCGCCCGCCGCCTCGTCCACGTGCCCGCAGGCCGCTTCGGCGACGCAATGGAGATCGCCAACGCGGCGCTGTTCCTCGCGAGCCCGGAGTCGAGCTTCGTCACTGCCTCCACGTTCCTCGTCGACGGCGGCCTCTCCGCGGCCTACACCACCCCTCTCGACTAGCGCCGCGGAGCGCTTTTCGGGATACTCCTCGGGTGGGGGCGACCGAGGGAGTTGCCGCGAACGCGGGCCGCGCCGGCGAGCCGGCGACGGTGTATGTGATCTCCGGCTCGCACGCGTGCCGCACCGGCATGCTGATGCTCGAGCACAAGTCGATCCCTTACCGGGTCGTCGAGCTGCCGACGGGCCTGCACCCCCAGCTGGTCCGGCTGCGCGGCTTCCCCGGAAGCCGCAAGCCGACGCGGATGGTCGACGGCAAGCCGACGCGGATGAGCGCGCTGATGGACCGCATGGGGACGGTGCCGGCGGTGTCGATCGATGGCGCGCGCGTTCAGGGCAACGTCGCAATCGCACTCCACCTGGAGCGAATCCAGCCCGAGCCGCCGCTGTTCCCGGCTGATCCCGAGCTGCGCGCCGGCGTCGAGGAGGCGGAGGCGTTCGGAGACGAGCCGCTGCAGATGATCGCGCGGCGCCTCGCGCTCGGCACCGACCTGGATGGACTGGCGAACCGCGGCGGCACCGGCAGGCTCGGCGCGCTGCTTGCCCGCAACGCCCTGCAGCGCCGGCTGATGGCGACGATCGCCGGGCGCAGCACGTTCAAAACGGGTGGCGACACCGATGCCCGTCTCCGCGGCGAGCTGCCGGCGATGCTGGACCGCATCGACGCGTGGGTCGCCGACGGCGTTCTCAACGGCGCACAGCTGAACGTCGCCGACATGATGATCGCGCCCTCGCTGGCGCTGCTCGACTACTGCCTCGACCTCCGCCCGGAGCTGCGCGCGCGGCCCAGCTTCGCGCTCGTCGAGCGCCTCCTGCCCGAGCCTCCGGCGCCCTGAGGGTCGGGCCTCCCGCGGCCTGATGCCTGGGCTCGGACCCGTGTGCCGAGAGAGAGAGAGAGAGAGAGGGAGAGGGAGAGGGAGAAGGAAAGAAAAGAAAGAAGAAAGCAGAGAGAGGAAGGAAGAAGGGAAGAAAAGAAAGAAAAGAGATCTCTAGGCCGGTCGCCTTCGCGCCGAGGCGGGGCGCGCGAGCGCGGCGTCGAGCCGGCGGGCCGTCGCGGCGAGCCGCTCGCGGAGCTCCGGCGGCGCCGCGAGCAGCTCGAAGTCCACGTTCGGCACGATCAGCCTGAAAACGAGCCAGTCGAGCTCGTCGTCGCTCGTCTCATAGACACAGGTGCCGTCATGGCCCTCGGTGAGCTCTCCCCAGCCGCCCGCGAGGCGCCCGCGCAGCTCGGCGGCCGAGGCGTGGTAACGCACGCGTGCCTCGTGGCGG
>DASWFM010000028.1:0-6070 GCA_036394235.1 Solirubrobacteraceae bacterium
CGCTGGACTGGCGGCTTGCGAGCGCCCCGAGCCGCGAGCGATAGGCGCGAGACGCGAAGTACTCATCGGCCCGCTCGCTGCCGAGCGCGACGACCGAGCCGATCGCGATCACCTGCCGTCGCAGCGCGTACCAGGGAAACAGGAGAGAGGCGCTGGGGTTCGCCTCGAGCTCTTTGCCCTTGCGCGAATCGAGGTTGGTGAAGAACTCGAAGCCCCGCTCGTCGACCCCCTTCAGGAGCACGGTGCGGGCCGATGGCTGACCCTCGGGTGTCGCGGTCGCGAGAACCATCGCGTCGGGCTCGGCGAACAGCGCCTCGTCGACCTCGGCTCGCCAGCTCTCGAACTGCGTCAGCCAGTCGGAGGCGAGATCCTCCTCGTCGAGGCTTCGTTCCCGGCCCTCGGTCATCGGGCAGGCTTTCTGCACCGGCGCCGGCAACCCTGCCTCGCGTGGCCGCGCAGCGTGCGCGGCACGCTGAGGAGGGCGCCGCATTGGCATGATCCGCCCGTGCGCGCCGCCCCCGCCCCGACGCTCGCAGAGATCGTGCGCGAATGGGGCCGGATCGGCTGCACGGGCTTCGGCGGGCCGCCCGTCCACGTGAGCATGCTCCGCCGGCTCTGCGTGACCCGCCGTCACTGGCTCAGCGACCACGATTTCGAGCGGGCGCTGGCGGCCGTCAACATCCTCCCCGGGCCTGCCTCGACGCAGCTGGCGATCTACTGCGCCTGGCGGTTGCGGGGAAGGCGCGGCGCGATTCTCGGCGGCAGCGCCTTCATCCTTCCCGGCCTCGTCCTGATCCTGGCGCTCTCGGTGCTGTTCCTGGGGGGCTCGCCGCCGCGCTGGGTCCGCGGCGCGGGGATGGGAGCCGGAGCAGCGATCGCCGCCGTCGCGGTCCGCGCAGGCCTCGAAATCGCGGCGCCGATCTGGGCGCGCGCCTCGCGCCCGGAACGGCCCCGTGTCGCCGCGTACGCGCTCGCGGGCGGGATCGCGGCAGCAGTGACCGGACCGTGGCTCGTGCTGGTGCTGCTCGCCTGTGGCGCTGTCGAGCTGCTGTCACGGGGGCTGGGCGCGCCCCGCGCGGCCTCGCATGCCTGGGCGCTGTTGGCGGCCGCGGTTGCGGACCCCGCCGGGCTCGGCGCGCTGGTCTGGACGGCGTTGAAGGTCGGAGCATTGGCGTTCGGCGGCGGCTTCGTGATCGTGCCGCTGATGCAGTCCGACGCGGTCGGCACATACCACTGGATGAGCCACCAGCAGTTTCTGGATGCGGTCGCCCTCGGTCAGGTCACGCCCGGGCCGCTGGTCCAGACCGTGGCCGCCGTCGGCTACGTCGCCGGGGGCCTCGGCTGGGGCCTGCTCGCCGCGCTCGTCGCGTTCCTTCCCTCCTTCTCCTTCATCCTCCTCGGGGCCGGTCGCTTCGAGCGGCTGCTCGGCGATCGCCGCGCGCTCGCCTTCCTGGCCGGGGCCTCACCGGCGGCTGCGGGAGCGATCATTGGCGCGGCGGTTCCGCTGACCGCTGCGCTGGGACGCTTCTGGCAGTACCCCCTGCTCGCTGCGGCCGCCGTCGCACTGCTCGTGCTGCGCGCGCCGCTCGTGCCGACGTTGCTGGCCTGCGGGCTGATCGGCGCGGTCGCCGCGCTGCTCGGAGCGCCGCTGCTTCGTTAGGGCGCGGTGACCGTGTAGGTGCCCGCCACGCTGACGTGCTCCGGCGGCGGCGGCGGTTCAGGCGGCGGCGGCGGTTCAGCCGGGATTTCCGCCGGCCAGCTGAGCCCAACGCCGAACTTGCCGGGGGATTCGGTCGCACCGCCCTCTGGGTTGAACAAGTTCGGTTTCGTTTCTGCTTTGACGTTTTGTTCAAAGCTCGTGTAGATGCACAGCCACCCTTTCTGAGCGGTACCGGGCCCTTTGCAATGAAGCCCGGGGGTCGTGACGTTTGTGAATTCCACCTGTGTGGCTGGGATCGCCACTTCCAACGGGATCGAGAACGTGATCGCCGTGCTCACCTGTTCCCCTCCGTTGACAGCCATGCCCGAGACCGCGAAGTCCCCGCTCTCGCTGCTGCCGCTCGGCAACTTCGACAGCGCCGAGAAGCCCGTTGCACCGGTCGCGCCGGTGTGGCCTCTAGGGCCTTCCGGTCCCCCCACCCCCTGAGGTCCGATCGCCCCATTCGGGCCGAGCGCGCCCCGCGGTCCGCGGGCGCCATGCAGCTTGCGCAGCACCTTCGGGTTGATCTGCTTGGTCGAGTTGATCAGGTAGTGGCCCGCGGCGAAAGCACCGCCGCTCATCGCGAGCACCAGCGCGAGCGTTGCGGCCACATTTGCGTAGCTGAAGCGTCGACGCATCCCTGAATCGTAAAGGGCCGGAGAGGCTCAAGCGGAGGGCCGCGCCCCTCAGACGCGGCCCTCGTGCCCCCGGCCGGCGCGCTTCGCCGGCCGTTCCCCGGTCGCGCCGGAGGGCGCGGCCCGGCTTCTACCGGCCTATTCGGTTTCCCCGTGGCCGGTGAATTCGATCACCTGCTGGAAGGTCGAGCGGTTCGTCCAGCTCATCGTGAACGGTTCGCTCGGCGGCTTGGCCGTGAACAGGATGCCGGGCAGGAAGCCGATCCGAACCTTGGCGGCCCGCCAGGCCTTCATTTCTGCGCCCTGCGCGCCTTCGAGCGTTTCCGCCGCTTCCTGCAGAGCCCCCCACAGCGCTTCGCGGCAGGTTTCGAGGTCGCCCCCTCCGCAGTAGCCACGGCTGAGCGGCTGGCCGACGGTGTCGCCGAGCACCTGGCGCAGACCCTTGTAGACGTACCCGTACCAGCCGCTCCCGTAGGAGGAGCCCTGGGAGTTCTCGCCGTTGTCAGGTCCCTGCAGCGACTTGAATTCGCCGATCTGAGATCCGAGCACGGGGCCGAGGACCGCTTCGCCCATCGGCGTCCAGGCCTGGTCGAGGATCGCCGCGCCGGGCGCCTTCGGCCCTTCCTTGCCGTAGCGGCTGGCGCCGGACTTGATCCACTTGGCGATCGTCTTCTCGGCGGCCTTCGCGAGGGCGCTCGGTTCCGCGCCGGGCGTGCTCAGGACTTCTTCGATCGTCGGCCAGACCTTCACCGCGCGCAGGTCCTGCGTCGCGGCCCGGTTCATGATCGCCGCGTCGTCGGCCTCGGTCATGCCCGTTTTGAAGCCGGTGAACATCTGCACCCGGTGCACGGGCCCGTAGGACCACTCATCGGACGACGCACCCCATTCCGGTGCCGGCTTGTTGTTCCAGTTGATCAGGTCGCCGGTCAACGGGTCGACCTGATGGGGGTGCTGTTCGAGGCTGAGGAAGCCTTTCCACTCGTATTCGCCGTTGCCGAGGGTCGGCAGCTGCGGGTTCGTGCCCGCTGCGGGGACCGGAAGGCGGCCGGTCGAGATGTAGGCGATGTGTTCGTTGTCGACGTAGGCCATGTTGAACGTCGTCTCTAGTTCGTTGGCCGCTTCAAAGAACTCCTGCGGGTTGTGGACCTTGTTGGAGTCAAACTTGCTGAACGCCACCTCGCCGGCCGGCTCGCGGCCGCGCGTGGAGCGGTCGTTCGCGATCGCGTACGGCTGGCCTCCGACCAGCACGGTGCCCGTGATCGGGCCGTGAACCGATTCGTAGAACTTGACCTCGTGGGCCGGTTCTGCGTTGCCGGCGCCGATTTCGCCGGCGTCGAACTGGTGCATCGGCACGCATTCGCCTTTGTAGATGTAGCTGTGCGATTCCCGCGTCGGCGGTTCTTCGTTTTCGCTGCACAGCTGCTCGAGGAACTGCTGGGTGTTCTCGCTGCCCGCGCTGGTCAGCGACCAGGCGAAGTCGCGTCCGCGGCCGATGAACACGTACGGCGAGATCGGCGCAACGACTCCCTGCGCGTCGACGCCGGGCGCGTGGATGTCAGCCTGCATCACGATCTCGGGGTAGTAGTAGCCGAGCTGCGGTCCCATCACGGCCTTCGGGTGGCCGTTTGCGGCGTCGGCTGCGCCCGCGAGCAGGAAGTTCGAGGCTTTGCGCCGCGAGGCCGTCAGCACGGCCGCGGCTTTGGCCGCCGCGGGACTCGAGGTGCCCGGATCGACCTGCACCGCTCCCGGCGTCGGGCCGGTCGGTTCGAGGTCGTAGGGGAAGGCCGTCGTGCCCGTGGTCGGCGCTTCGGGGTCGTTGACCTCCTTGAGGTCACGGAACACTTCTTTGCCGCCCGCTTCGCCGAGTTTGGTCTCGAGGCGACTGAGGAATTCGGAGTTGCCCACTTCGTTGCCGCCACCGTTGCCGAAGATCGAGCCGATGAACGCGAAGCCGGCGATCGCGTCGCCGAGCGTGACGGTCGGGAAGCCTCGCGTGGGCAGCGAGTTCTCGTAGGCGTTGACCCCTGAGACCCAGCTTTCGAGATCGGAGAGCACCTGGGCGCCTTCGGGACCCTTTTCTTCCAGCACCGACTTCTGTCCTTCGACGTATTCGCGCGCTTCTTTGCTCGGCGTGAACGAGCGGTCCGCGAGCAGCAGGCCGAAGGGATTGACGCCGGGCACACCGAGCGCGGCGGTGTAGGCCGGTCCGAGGCCGAGCTTCAGCAGCAGACCACGGTATTTCGCTGCGACCCAGCCGGAGCCGAACATCGCCGCAGCCCGCGTCGTGCCGTAGATGTGGGGGATTTCGTGCTTGTCAACCACGATTTCCAGGCCGGTCTCAGGTTTTTCGGCGGCGAGCTGGCCGCCACCCGTGAGCACGCCGAATTTCTCGGGCAGGAAGTCCTTTTCGATCGTTTCCTGGGTGACCTTGCCGCGTTTGCCGGTCAGCCGTTCATAGAGCTTGGCCTGGTCGCGTGAGTACTTGCCGGAACCGTTGCCCGGAGGGAGGATCTGGAACGCCGGGCCGGAGAAGTCTTCGAATGTTTCGGCGCTGGCCGCGGGTATCGCCGCGACGGCGATCAGCATGCAGAGCGACGTTGCAACCAGCACGAACCGACTGACCGCGCGGCTTCCCAGCGAGCGAACGATCCCTGTTCCTGCACGCATCTTGCTCCCCTCCCAGCTGCCCGTGCCGGCGCGACACGAACACTCGAACTACACCCCTCGGACCGCGGCATCGTAGCACCTACTGTCAACCCGCCACGCGGGGTGTCAACCCCTCTTGCGAACTGCAGGTGACGTGGATTCGTCGATCAGACCGCTCGCGGCCTCGACGCGGCGGCTCAGCAGCTGCAAGCAGCCGAGGCTATAGCTCCAGGTAGCGCAGCACGACGCGGCCGACCACGATCACGTCGCCGCTGCTGAGGTCGGCCTGCTGCACGCGACGTCCGTTGACAAACGTGCCGTTCGAGCTGCGATCGTCGAGAACGCGGGCACCGCTCGCCCGCGGCACGAGGATCGCGTGCCGGCGTGAGACCGAGCTCTCGTCGAGGTGCAGATCGGCGGACAGTCCGCGTCCGATGTGGATCACCTCGTCCTTGACGGGGATCAGGACAGTGCGGTCGGATCCCTGGACCTCGATGTAGCGCCCCGGAGCCGCGGGGCCGGCCGCGCTGGCCTGGCTCAGGGTCCGCTCGCCGAGGTATGAGATCGGATCGACGCGTTCGGTGATGCCCTCGGCGGGGGTGCGCACGGCTGTCTGGGAGGTCATGCCCATATTCCAGACAATGGTACCCCGGGGGCTGCTCAATACGCGTGAAGAAAAGCAGAAAAAACGGCCCGCGAAGAGCGTTAGAACGCTGACCTAAACGGGGACGCCGACGAGCGGTTCCGGCACCCGGCCGCAGCGCTCGGGACGGGCCGCTGACGTACCCTCAAGCATGCATGACGATGCCACCGCTCGCCGCCGCGGCCGCAGCCGACACGATCACGGCCGCCCTCGTCACAGGGCCGCTGTTGATCGTTGCGCTCGCCTATGCGCGACGCGCGGCCCGTGTGTCACGGGCCGGCCATCCCGTGCCCTCCTGGCGGCAGGGGTGCTTCTACTGCGGCTGCGTGGTGGTCGGGGCCGCAGTCAGCGGCCTGGGGCCGCTCAGCCAGGAGCTGCTCTACGTCCACATGATCGAGCACCTGCTGCTCGGCGACATCGGCGCGCTGCTCATCGTCCTCGGCCTGA
>DASWFM010000029.1:0-9523 GCA_036394235.1 Solirubrobacteraceae bacterium
GTTCCCGCCACGATCGAGACCCCCTGAGCCAGGAGCGTCACATGTCAAGTAGCCAGTTCGACCCGATCCCGATGGCAGACCCGGCGCCCGCGCCGGCCGCCGGGGGGGCGGGTTCCGATTCCGAGTCCAGCCCGATCCGCGATGCGATCGCCGAGGCGATCTCCGAGCACGATGTGATCCTCTTCATGAAGGGCACCCCGGAGGCGCCCGCATGCGGGTTCTCCGCCCGGACCGTCGCGATCCTGCAGTCGCTCGAGGTTCCCTTCGCGGCCGTCGACATCCTTCCCGATCCCCGCATCCGCCAGGAGCTCTCGGCGATCTCCAACTGGCCGACGATCCCTCAGCTCTTCCACAAGGGCGAGTTGCTCGGAGGCTGCGACATCGTCACCGAGATGTACGAGTCAGGGGAGCTCGAGGAGGCATTGCGGTAGCGTCTCGCGCCGCATGGCTCCCGTAGCGGTCGCCACAGACAGCACCCATTACCTTCCCAGGGCCCTCGCCGACGAGCGAGGAGTGCATCAGGTCAGCCTCTACGTCGGCTGGGCCGGAGCGCCGGTGCGGGAGCTCGAGATGGACGGCTTCGGCGCGTTCTACGAGCGGCTGAGGACCGACCCCGAACTGCCGTCCACATCCCAGCCCTCGATCGGCGATTTCCTCGCAGTATGGGAGCCGCTGCTCGAAGCAGGCTTCGATGTCGTCGCGGTCCATCTGGCCGGCGGCATCTCGGGGACGGTCGGCGCGGCCCGCCAGGCGCACGCCCTGCTGGCCGAGCGCGGACTCGGCGATCGCGTCGAGGTGATCGACGGCGAGACAGGCTGCGGCGGCGAGGCGCTGCTCGTGCTGGCGGCGGCCGCGGCGGCCGCGGCCGGTGGCGACAAAGACGCCGTCATCGAGCGCGTCCGCGAGGCACGCGGCTCGCTGCGCATCTGGTTCGCCCTCGACACGCTGGAGTATCTGCGCCGGGGCGGGCGCATCGGCAAGGCCCAGGCGTGGCTGGGAGGCACGCTGCGGATCAAGCCGATCCTCTCGCTCGAGTTCGAAATCACGCCGGTCGAACGCGTGCGGACCGCCGCCCGCGCGTTCGAGCGGATGGTTCGCTATGCCGAGGAGCTCCAGGAGGCGGGCTCCGACGGATGGGTCGTCCAGCACATCCAGGCGCCCGAGCAGGCAGCGCGGCTGATCGAGCGCTGCCGTGAGATCTTCGACTCGGAACCGGTCTTCACCTCGGAGGTCGGACCCGTCATAGGTACATATACGGGCCCGGGGCTGATCGGCCTCGGCGGCGTGCCGCGGGCACTGCTGAGCTGACTCAGCGCCCGCGGCGGCGCAGCAGCCGCACCCCGACCAGCAGCCCGACGACGGCCGCGCCGGCGATGATTTCCGGACGGTGGCGCTCGACGTGGGAACGCCAGTCTGTGAAGCGTGTGACCTCGCCTCGGAGGCGCTCCACGGACACCGCAAGTTCCTGACGGTTGGCCTCGATCGAGCTGCGGATCTCGGCGGGCGAGCGCTGTGCCATCAGCTCTCGGGCCCCGGGGCCACGGGCGCGGCCATCACCGGATCAGCGACCCGGCCAGGCGTCATCGGCGCTCCCGGCACGTCGGGCGACCGCGGCGAGCTGACCGACTCCCTGATCTTCTGGGCCTCTTCGATCGCCATCGTGGGCACCGGCGGAGAACCCCGTTTGACGACTTTGGCGGCGATCAGGCCGGCGAGCACGCCGAGCACGACGAGGATCGCAGCCATTGCGAAGAAGCCCCAGAAGAAGGCCCAGTCGGGAACCGGGAGGTAGTAGTACAGAAGCCACGCACAGCCGGTCAGCACGAAGATCAGTGCGAACAGCAGGAACACGCCGGCGGCCACGCCCACGACGGCGCCCTTGGCGAGCTTCGTCACCTTCTCGCTGACCTCGGCCTTCGCCAGCTCGATCTCCTCGCGGACGAGCGTCGTGGCGCGCTCGGACACATCGGCGATCGCAGCCGCGATGTTCTGCGGCATCTCGCCTCCGGGCTTCTGCGCCGTGCTCATTCGGGGGGATCCTCGTCGAAGATCCGACGCCACACCACTACGGAAATGCGGGTCGCGGCGATCGAGGCGAGGGCCCCGAAGCCGGCCAGCAGCCCCGACCAGATGAGCCTCTTGACCATCTCGTTCTCCATGACCGCGTGAGTGTATTGCCCCTCGCCGTCGCGATCGCAAACCGGCTCGCGCACGGAGCCGGGCTCAGTCCACTTCGGCCCGCGAAGGCGTCCTCGACTCGAGGCCGCCGCAGATCGTCTCCACCACGAGCCACTTGGCGCGGTGGAAGTCATCGGGGCCCTGGGGCAGCAGGCCGAAGATCCAACCCGTCAGCAGCTGCTCGATCGCGCCGTAGAAGGCCATCGCGGCGAAGCGAGCCTCGATCTCGGGCTTGAACTGGCCCGCGGCCTGCGCCTCGGAGATCATCCCCCCGATCAGGTCGTAGGCCTCGCGGATCGTCGCGATGTGGGTGTTGCCGAAGGAGTTGGCGGCACGGGTGACCTCGACGATGATCACCTTCATCAGGTCCGGGTCGTGCTGGTAGGAGTCGACGATGAACGAGGCGATCGCTTCGAGCTTCTCGCGCACCGGCATCTGCTCGCCGTCGACCTTCCGGATCAGCTCGAGCATCACGTTCCAGCGCTCGAGGAAGAGCGTGTCGAGCACCTCGTCCTTGGAGGCGAAGTAGTGGTAGACGAGCCCGTAGGCGACGCCCGCCTCGTCGGCGATGTCCGACACGCGGCAGGCGTGGAAGCCCTGGCGGGCGAAGACGCGCACGGCCGCGTCGAGGATCACGCGGCGCTTGTCGGCTGCCGACTTCGTGCGCGGTGTCCCCACCCTTCCCGAGCTCATACCGGCTGCCCGCCTGCTGGGGTCGGGGCGGACGGCGCCATGTCGTCCTGCCGTGGCCAGCGGTAGGCCTCGGGGCGGCGGTTCGCGAGCGAGGGCAGGCTGGCACGGATCTCGAGCTGGCGCTCGAGATCGAGCTCCGCGACGATCGCCGTCTCGGTGTCGGCGGCCTGGGCGAGCACCACGCCCCAGGGGTCGACGATCATCGAACGCCCCCCGGAGTGCTGGCCTGCGGGGTGGGCGCCCACCTGGTTGGCGGCGATCACGAAAGCTTGATCCTCGATCGCGCGGGCGCGGACGAGCGTCTCCCAGTGGTCACGTGTGGTGGCGAGAGTGAAGGCCGCCGGGATCGTGATGATGCGGGCGCCGCGCACGGCGAGGATCCGGTAGAGCTCCGGGAAGCGCAGGTCGTAGCAGACAGACAGCCCCAGCTCCACGCCGGCGGCGGTCCGCGACAGGACGATCTCCTCGCCGGGTTGCTCGATCTCTGACTCCCGGTAGACGCGCCCGCCCACCTCGACGTCGAACATGTGGATCTTGCGGTAGACCGCCATCACCTCGCCGTCGGGGCCGACGTGCACGGAGGTGTTGGCCGGCTTCTCCTGGCCCGGCACCGTCTCGAGGAAGGAGCCAGCGACGAGATCCACGCCGAGCTCCCGGGCCGTCGCGCGCGCCCACGAGACGGCCTCCCCGTCGAGCCCCTGGGCGGAGGAGCGGAGCTCCTGCTCGGAGCCCATCGAGATCCACTTCTCAGGGAGTACGATCAGCGTCGCCCCCTGTGCGGCAGCCGCACGGGTCAGTCGGTCGGCCGTCGCCAGGTTGGCCGCCTGGTCGGCGTTTGAGTTGAGCTGTACGGCAGCGACTCTCAAAGGAGCTGTTCCCCAGCGACGCCCTGTTGCCCCTCGCGGGCCAAGGGGGTACGCGCCGAATAGATTGACTGGTCAGTCAATGACGCGAAGCATAACGGCAGCAGAACCCGCGGGCTCCGTGACGGCCGAGCGCTTCCTCGCCGGGCGCGGGATCCTCCACCGCGGCCGGCCGCTGAAGCGATGGCGCTACGTCGGCGTGTTCGGCGATCAGCTGATGTGCTGCGCCGCACAGGTCCAGATCGGACCGGCGCGGCAGACGTTCTGGGCCGTGCACCTGCCGGCCGCCGGCGGTGGCCGAAGCGTCGAGCGCGAGCGCACCCGCCTGCTGCCCCGCCGCGGCGAGGTCGAGCTGCGGGAAGGGAGCCCCGGCGGGGTGCTGCCGGGCGTGCTCCGGATCCGCGACCTCGGCGTGGAGCTCGAGCTCGAGCTGAGCGAGCAGGCGGGCATCGAGGCGCGCTGCCCCAACGGCCGCTCGGAGTCTTGGACGCGCAAGCAGGCCGGGGTCCCCGCGCGGGGCGAGCTTCGCCTCGACGGGGGCGCACCGCTGGCGATCGATGCGCTCGCCGTGATCGACGACTCCGCCGGGTACCACGCGCGCAGGACCGAGTGGCGTTGGAGCGCCGGCGTCGGCCACGCTCCGGACGGCATGCCGCTGGCGTGGAACCTGGTCAGCGGGATCAACGACCCGGCATCCGGCAGCGAGCGGGCCGTGTGGGTGGACGGAGTGCCCCACGAGGTCGCCCCGGTCGAGTTCGCATCGGACCTCGCTTCGATCCGCGGCGAGGACGGCTCGCTGCTGAGCTTCCGGGCCGAGGCCGAGCGCAGCCGCCGCGACAACCTGCTGATCGTCAGCTCCGACTACCGGGCGCCGTTCGGCAGCTTCTCCGGTGCGCTACCCGGCGGGATCGAGCTCGCGCAGGGTCGCGGCGTGGTGGAGCATCACCGCGCGCGCTGGTAACGCTCAGATCAGCGGGATCGTGTGCGCGTCGACGCCGGGAAGGCTCGCAATCGCGCGGAGCAGGGAACTGTCCTTGGTCGCAAGCGGCTCCCCCAGCCGCTCAGCGAGTGCTACGAAGAGCCCATCCGCGGATGTGAGGTTCTCTCGCAGCTGCCACACGCGCGAGCGAAGGGGCATGCTCGGGAACAGACGGACCGGCAACGCCGCGATGTCCTCGACAGCTGCTGCCGCGCGAGACTCCGAGAGCGCTCGCCTCCGGGCTCCTCGGCGGATCACCGAGAGCACCTCGAAGACGAGGATGTCCGGTGCGGCAAGCTCGCGCTCCCTAGCCAGCAGATCAGCCACGATCGGCGACGCGGGACCGCCGATGAGCAAGTCCACGACGCCGGAGGTGTCGATGACGGTCACTCGAGGGCGTCGCGCAGGCGGCGCACAATGACCTCGGGCGGCTCGCCGAGATCAGCCGGACCTCGCGCCTGGACGCGCGCGATGAGTTCCTCTGGGGTGGGACGGGCGGTTACGCGTGCGAGTTCTCCCCGCAGATACTCGGAGAGAGACACCCCAGCGAGGGCGGCCCGGGACTTCAGGACGGCGTGGACGTCATCCGGGACGTCCCTGATCTGTACGAGCTTGCTCATCGCTATCGTAGGTTAGCATACAGTATGCATGCATCTCAGCCTACCTGCCCCCGCTGCCTGCGCAGCTCGCCGACCAGGAGCTTCGAGTGCATCGCCCCGATCAGCTCCCGCAGCGGCTCGACGCCCGCCGCCACGATCTCCATCGCGCGCTCCACCTCGACCTCGCCGGCGAGGCGGTCGAGCAGCGCGCGAACCTCCTCTTGGACCAGCGGCTCGAGTGCCCGGCGGTAGCGCAGGGTGTCATAGACCGTGAAGCCCAGAGCCTCCTCGTAGCCTCCCGCCCGGAACGCCGCGATCGCCTCGATGATCTTCAGGTCGTCACGGTCGTAGCCGCGGCTGCTGGGGGTCAGGACGCCGATCTCGGCGAGCCGGTCGAGCACGTTGCGCGGCACGCCGTAGCGCTCGGCGACGAGCTTTCGCGAGACGCGGCTCGAGTCCTCGGCGCTCGCGACGGCGCGCTCGAGGATGCGGTCCTCGAGCTCGATCAAGGCGCGCACGCGGTCGGGGTCCTCGCGCAGTGCCCCCCGGATCACCCGCAGGGGCATGAAGCGCTCCTCCTGCAGGCGCTTGATCAGCACGATCTGCTCGACGTAGTGGGGCGGGTAATAGGCCATGTTGCGGCTCGTGCGGACGATGTCCTCGCCCTCGCCCAGCAGTCCCTCGCGCAGGTAGTAGCGGATCGTCCCCGGGCTGACGCCCGAGCGCTCGGCCAGCTCACTCATCTTCAAGAGCGTCCGCTCGCCCGAACGGCGACCGTTGGCCGCCACGGCGGTGGGCGCTCCGTCGGTGGCCCCGGTTGCGCTCATCGCGGCCGGCTCACGCCCGCAGCGTCGCGCCGTGCTGAGTCTCGGCCGGGCCGGCCGCGGCGCCGCCTGCAAGCAGCTCGGCGATCTCCTCCTCGGAGTAGCCGGCCGCCGCGAGCACCGCCTCGGTGTGCTCTCCGAGAGCCGGGCCGGGAAGACGGTCGTGCGCCCCGGGGGTGCGATCGAGCTTGATCGGGATGCCGAGCTGGCGGACGGCGCGCTCGGAGCCGGGCTGGTCGAGCTCGACGACCATCTCGCGGGCGGCGACGAGCTCCGAGGACAGCGCCTCGTCGAGCTCGAGCACGGGCTCCAGGCAGCAATCGTGCTCGCGCGCGAATGCCTCCCATTGCTCGCGGCTGCGGCCCTTGAAGATCTCGACGACTTCGGCGTGCGGAGCCGACCCGGGGCGCTCGAACTGCGCGGCGATCAGGTCATCACGGCCGACACCCCGGCACCAGGCCTGCCAGAACTTCGGCTCCAGGGCGCCGAGCGAGACCCAGCCGTCGGCGCACTCGTAGGGGCGGTAGCAGACGAGCGAGCCGGCCAGCGGCAGCTCGCCGCGGTGAGGGACCTGAGCATCGGCGAAGTACGCCCCGGCGACCATCGCCAGCCAGGACAGCGCCCCGTCGGCCATCGACACGTCGACCATCTGCCCCTGTCCCGAGCCGGGGGTCGGCTCACGGCCGGGGTCGTCGGGACCGCGCCCGCCCGCAGGCCGTCCCGGTGACCCGTCGCGCTCGCGCAGCGCGGCCATGATCCCGAAGGCGGCCATCAGGGCGCCGCCGCCGAGATCGGCGATCTGGCCGGCCGCCTGCACCGGCTCCCCGCCTCGCTCGCCGGTCAGGCCGAGCAGGCCGATCAGCCCGAGGTAGTTGGTGTCGTGCCCCGAGGCGTCGCGCTTGGGACCGTTCTGGCCGTAGCCGGAGATCGCGCAGTAGACGATCCCCGGATTGACCTCCTGCATGCGCTGGTAGCCCACGCCGAGGCGCTCGAGCACCCCGGGGCGGAAGGACTCGAGCACCACGTCGTGTTCGGCCACCAGCCGCAGCAGCGCCTCGCGGCCGCGCTCGTTCTTGAGGTCCAGGCGAATCGAGCGCTTGTTGCGGTTGAGCGCCAAGAACAGCGCCGAGCGGGCGCTGTCGTGGGCGCCGTCGTAGAAGGGAGGAGACCAGCGGATGTAGTCGCCCATGCCTGTGTCCTCGACCTTCAGCACCTCCGCGCCGAAGTCGGCCAGCAACAGCGAGCAGAAACCGCCGGGGAGCAGGCGCGAGAGGTCCAGCACGCGGACTCCGTCGAGGGGCAGGCTCACTTGGGCCCCGCTATGGGGTACGCCGGGCTCCCGGCGGGCGCCGAGACGCCGAGCATCGCCCTGGCCTCGGCCACGGTGGCCGGGCGCCGCCCGATGTCCTCGGTCATCTGCCTGGCCTTGGCGATCAGCTCGCCGTTGGAGGAGGCCATGCGCCCATCCGGCAGGTAGAGGTTGTCCTCCAGCCCGACGCGGATCGAGCCGCCGAGCGTCAGCGCTGCGGCAACGAGCATCCACTGGTCGCGGGAGATGCCGATCACCCCCCAATGCGAGCCCGCGGGGATGTTGTCGACCATCGCGGCGAGATTGCGGGCGCTCGGCGGGATGCCGCCGATGACACCCATCACGCAGTCGACGTGCAGTGGCGTGTGCAGGACACCCATGTCGATCAGAGGGGCGAGGCTGCCCACGTGGCCGACGTCGAAGCACTCGTGCTCGGGTTTGATGTGAAGCTCGTTCATCGCCTCGAGCAGCTCGATGATCTCGTCGAAGGGGTTGGCGAAGACCATGTTGAAAACGAACTGCTTGCGGCTGCGGGAGTACTTGGCGTAGTTCATCGAGCCCATGTTCAGCGCCGCGACCTCCGGGCGGCAGGCGCGCAGGTATTCGATGCGCTTGGCGACGGGAACGCCGATCGTGCCGGTCGAGTAGTTGATGATCGCCGCGTCACCGATCTCGGCCCGGATCGCGTCGGTGATCGCCTGGAAGTCCTCGATCTCGTAGCTCGGGGTGCCGTCGGGTTTACGGGCGTGGATGTGGATGTGCACGCCGCCCTCGTCGACGATCCTCCGCGCCTCGGCGGCGTACTCCTCGGGCGTGTAGGGGATCGCCGGGCACTGCTCGCGGTTGGCGATCGCGCCCGAGATCGAGCAGGTGATGACGACGGGATCGTCGAGGCTCATTCGGCGGTGACCTCCAGGTAGGTGCTTGGCGTGCGGTCCCCGATGACCCGCTCGTAGAGCCGGCGCCCGAGGCCGTAACTCGACCGCAGGACGTCCTCGGCGTGCTCGCGCTGATGCTGCTCGACGACCCGCCCCTGGCCGGCGGCCAGCGGACCGAGCGGCTTGCCGCGTGCATCGGACGGGCCGACCAGCACGCGCGGGTCGGCCCGCAGGCGCTTGACCTTCCCGGCGGCGGCGTCGCTCCGAACGTACAGTTGCGAGTCGCCGTCGAGCCCGAACCAGACGGGCGTCGGTATCGGCTCGCCGGAGCGGCGGTAGGTGACCAGCAGCGCGTACTTGTGGCCGCGCAGCGCGTCGAAGCCCTGCGCCGTCGCTCCGCCACGCGCGGCTACCGCGCTGTCGCCGTGGCGGACGCGGTCGTAGATGTTCGTCATACCGGCACCACCCCTGACTTCTTGTAGGGACGCTCGATCTTCTTGCCGGCCGCCATCTCGAGCGCGCGGCAGATCGTCACGCGCGTCTCGCGAGGATCGATGACGTCGTCGATCATGTCGTTGCCGGCGGCGATGTAGACGTCGATGATCTTCCGATAGGCCTGGATCAGCTCGGCCTTCTTCGCGGCCGGGTCGTCGGCTTCCTCGACCTGTTTGCGCATCACGATCTCGACCGCGCCCTCGGCGCCCATCACGGAGATCTCGGCGCTCGGCCAGGCAACGATCAGATCCGGCTCATAGGCGCGGCCGTTCATCACGTAGTAGCCGGCCCCATAGGCCTTGCGGGTGATGACCGTGACCTTCGGGACGGTCGCGTTGGCGACGGCGTAGAGCATCTTCGCGCCGTGGCGGATGATGCCGCCGGCCTCGACCTTCGTGCCGACCATGAAGCCGGGGACGTCCATCAGGAAGACCAGCGGGATCGAGTAGGCGTTGCAGAGGTTGACGAAGCGGGCGGCCTTGTCGGCGGAGTCGTTGTCGAGGATCCCACCCAGCTGCTTCGGCTGGTTGGCAACGATCCCGGCCGGACGCCCGCCGAAGCGGGCGAAGCAGGTGATGATGGTCTTGGCCCACTGGCCCTTCATGTCGAACCACTCGCCGTCGTCGACGATGCGCGAGATCACCTCGTACATGTCATAGGGCTTGCGGTTGGACTCCGGGAGCACGTCGAGAAGCCCCTCCTCGG
>DASWFM010000030.1:0-4194 GCA_036394235.1 Solirubrobacteraceae bacterium
GGTCGAGCGGCTCAGGAACCGGCCTTGCGGGGGGCGCTACGGCGACGTGGTGCAGTCGATCGGCAACACGCCTCTGATCGAGCTGCCGGGCCTCTCGCCGAAGCCTGGCGTGCACATCTGGGCGAAGCTCGAGTCGCGCAACCCGACCGGCTCGGTCAAGGACCGGGTGGCACGCGCCCTGATCGAGGACGCCGAGGCCAAGGGAGCGATCGCGCCGGGCTCGACGATCCTCGAACCGACCTCGGGCAACACCGGCATCTCGCTGGCGATGATCTGCAACGTCCGCGACTACAAGCTGAAGGTCGTGATGCCCGAGAACGTCACGCCCGAGCGCACGCAGCTGCTGAAGATGTACGGCGCCGAGATCGTCTACTCACCCGGCGACCAGGGCTCCAACGGCGCCGTCGCGATGGCCCTCGAGATGGCTGAGGCGGACCGCTCGGTGTACATGCCCTACCAGTACGGGAACGAGGCCAACCCCGGCGCCCACTACAACGGCACGGCTGTGGAGATCCTCGAAGAGCTCGACGAGGTCGCCGCGTTCGTCGCGGGGCTGGGCACGGGCGGCACCCTGATGGGCAACGGCCGCCGCCTCAAGGAGGCGTTCGGCGAGAGCGTCAAGATCGTGGCTGCCGAGCCGATGCAGGGCGAGCCCGTGCAGGGCCTGCGCTCGCTCGACGACGGCTTCATCCCGCCGATCATCGACATCTCCCTGCTCGATCGCAAGATCTTCGTGACCAACCGCGACGCGATCGTGTGGACACGCAAGCTGCTCGACGAGGAGTCGCTCTTCGCCGGCGTCTCGACCGGCGCAATCGCCTCGATCGCGGTGCGCATCGCGAGCGAGCTCGACGAGGGCAACGTCGTGTTCGTCGTCGCCGACGACGGCTGGAAGTACCTCTCCAGCGGCATCTACACGCTGCCGGTCGACGAGATCGAGAACCTCGAGTCGACCGTCTGGTGGTAGGCCGGCGGCTCCCAGCCGCCATACCGCGATGAGGATCTCCAAGCAGCTGCTCGACCGGGTCGTCGCACACGCTCTCGAGGATCCCGGTAACGAGGTCTGCGGGCTCGTCGCGGTCAGCGACGACGACAAGCGGACCGCTACGGCCGTGCTGCGGGCGAGGAACATCCATGAAAGCCCGATGAAGTTCGAGATCGACCCGGCGGAACTGCTCGCGCTCTACAACGACATCGAGGACGCGGGCGATGAGCTCGGAGCGATCTACCACTCCCACGTTCGCAGCGCCCCCTATCCCTCGCAGACCGACGTCAACTTCGCGCGTTCATGGCCGGGCGTCGAGTGGATCATCGTCGGCGTGGCAGCCGGCCGGGAGCCCGAGGTGCGCTCTTACCTGATCGAGGCGAGTTACATCGAAGAGGTGCCGATCGGCGAGACGGCTCCATGAACGGGCAATTCGTGCGCTGCCCGAGCTGCGAGCGCTCCTACCCCGCGAGCGAGCGCTTCTGCGAGGACTGCAGCATGCCCCTGGTGCAGGCCGGCGGCGGTGAGCACGAGCCGACCGAGCGCCAGCGGCGGGCCCGCAAGATCAAGCCCGAGTACTCCCAGGGGCCGCTCGTCAAGATCGGCAGGGCATCGAACCAGCCCGAGGCGGAGCTGATCGAGACGCTGCTGCTCGAAGAGGGGATCCCCAGCATGCAGCGCCGCTCGGGCGGCGCCGACGTACCCGACTTCCTCGCCGCCGGCCCACGCGACATCCTCGTCCCCGAGTCCGGCGCGCAGGCGGCGCGGGAAGCGCTGACACCCCAGCAGGGTTAGACGAGAACGGGCTGCCCGGCTTCGCTGGTGATCGAGCGGATCTCCTCCGAGGCCCGGTCGAACTCCGCGTCCGACAGCACCGGCGTCCCCTCGAAGGGGAGTTCGCGCTGCAGCTGCACCCAGGCGTTGGGTCCCATGTACTCGTCCTTGACCTTGACGGTGACAGGACGGGGAATGCGGTAGGTGCGAAGCAGGAGTACGTGCAGCGGCTGGCGCCCGCGCCAGCCGAGGCGCTTTTCGGCGTAGTCCGGCGTCCACACGTAGAAGGGGGAGAGCGCATCCACGCAGCGCGGGTCGACGATCGTGAACTGATCGGTCACTTCCGCCCAGGCGCGGATCCGGACCCGGTCGGGCTGCTGCACGGGCGCACCCGAGACGAACGTGTGCAGGGGCGGCTCGCCGTCGCTCCACACCCCCTCCTCCAGCGCGCGTCGCAGCTCCGGCTGGTGTGACTCGCGGACGAGGTCGCCGGCCTGGTGGTCGAAGGTGGGGTAGAGGAAGAACCGCTCGTGAGCGAGGCGGAAGGGTCGCTCCGCCTGGGGCATAACACCCTTACGGATCGTGAGGAGCTGCTCACCTTCCGCCAGAGCGCGGACGGTGACCGCCCATTCTTTGAAAGCAATTGGCATGAACTGAGATGAGGGGGACGGCCTCTGCTTCACCGCCTCCGCAGCCCTCGGCAACGTTGCGGCGGGTTAAAGATACGAAACCTTGGCGAAAATCCCAAATCCCCTGCAAATGGGCCTGTTTTTCACGGAATCCTGACTGACTGGCCAGTCAACCTGTGAAAAACCCCCTCACGGGGCCTTCCGGGCGCCACTCTCCTCTCAGGCGCGCCGCGCTATCCCTCCAGGCGCCGCCCTGCCAGGCCCTCAGCGGCCTCGATCATCGATGCGTAGTCCTCGTCGCCGTACCCTCGGCCGGCCGCTGCGCTGAGCAGGTCGCGGGCGTGCGCCGCCGAGGGGAAGGGGACCCCGGTGCGCTGTGCCTCCTCCAGGCACAGCCGGACATCCTTGAGCATGTGGTCGGTCTTGAACAGCGTCGTGTAGTCGTGCGAGCGCATCGCTCCCGACTTCAGAGCGAGCTGCGCGGAGGCGCCCGAGCCGGCGCTCGCCACCTGGACGAGCGCATCGAGTTCGATGCCGGTGGCCTCTGCCAAGAGCAGCGCCTCGGCAACCGCCGCCGCGTTCGCCGCGCCGAGTGAGTTGTTGATCAGCTTCAGGATCTCGCCCTGCCCGAGCGCGCCGACGTGGACGATCAGCTCGCCCACCGCCTCGAGTAGCGGCAGGGCGCGCTCGAAGTCCCCGCGATCGCCGCCCACCATGATCGTCAGCGTCCCGTCCTCGGCGCGCGGGGAGGACCCCGTGACGGGGGCGTCGATCATCGCTGCGCCACGTGCGGCCAGCGCCGCGCCGATCCGTCGCGTATCGGGTGGGGCGATCGTCGAGCAGTCGACGAACAGCAGACCGGGCCGTGCCGCCTCTATCGCGCCTCCCTCGCCGAGCAGCACCGAATCGACCTGGGCGCCGTCCACGACCATCGAGACGACGATCTCGCTCGCCGCCGCGACCTCGGCCGGCGTCTCGTGCGATCTCGCCCCGTGCTCGGCCGCCCAGGCCGCGGCCTTGCCCGGCGTGTGGGTCCACACGGCCAGCTCGAAGCCGGCCCGGGCCACGTTGGCCGCCATCCGCGAGCCCATGATGCCGAGGCCGAGGAAGCCGATGCGCTCACCCTGCGGGGCCATCGCCGAATCCTCCCCCACCGGGCGTTTCGATGCGCAGCCGCTGCCCGCCCGCCAGCGTCCCGGCGGCCTTGCCCGGGAGCTCCCGACCGTCGAGCAGGTCACGGCCGGGCAGTCCGTCGGCGCCGCCGCGCGCCCCCCGGGGGCCGTGACGGCGCCGCTCGGCGATCAAGGAGAAGGACATCTCCCGCAGCGCCTCGAGCTCCCGCACCACGCCGTCGCCGCCTCGCCAGGCCCCTGTTCCTCCGGATCCGCGCCGCAGCGAGTACTCGACGGCGCGCAGCGGGAATTCCCGCTCGAGCGCCTCGATCGGGGTGTTCAGCGTGTTGCTCATCGCCACGTGCACCCCGCTCGGGCCGTCGGCATCCGGGCACGCTCCCTGGCCCCCGCCGAGCGTCTCGTAGTAGGAGAAGCTCTCGTCTCCCAGGCTCAGGTTGTTCATCGTGCCCTGCCCCTGCGCCATGCCGAAGGCGCTCAGCACCATGTCCGCCACCCGCGATGAGGTCTCGACGTTGCCCGCCGCCACCGCCGCGCCGGGCCGGGCGTTCAGCACGCTCCCCTCCGGGGCTCGCACGTCGATCGGGCGGTACGCACCGGCGGTGGGGGGGATGTCCGGATCGGTGAGGACGCGCACGGCGAACATGCAGGCCGAGGAGGTCACCGCCAGCGGGCA
>DASWFM010000031.1:0-4089 GCA_036394235.1 Solirubrobacteraceae bacterium
GCGCTCCGCCCCGGTCGACCGGTTCTCGGGTCGCTCCGCGACGGGTCGATCCGCCCGGCCAGGGCTACGCGTGCCGATCACATGCCGCGACCCTGCGTCTGGGGGGCCGGGCTGGTCAGGGGCAACTCTCGAACAGCTGCGACCGGCGCTCGTCCCTCATCTTCTGGCCAGCCGGCCAGACAACCTCTAGAATCCGTCACGCCCCGGAGGAGGGGGCGGCGCGATGACCGGCGGCGAGCACTCACACGACTACGACTGGCTCGTCATCGGCTCGGGCTTCGGCGGCAGCGTCTCGGCGCTTCGGCTGTCCGAGAAGGGCTACTCGGTGGGAGTGCTGGAGTGCGGGCGGCGCTTTGCCGACGACGAGTTCCCGAAGTCCACCGCGGACCTGAAGCGTTACTTCTGGAACCCCCGGCTCGGGATGAAGGGCATCTTCCGCCTGACGACCTTCAAGGACGTCTCGGTCGTCTCGGGCTGCGGCGTCGGCGGTGGCAGCCTCGGCTATGCCAACACGCTGTACGTGCCGCCGAAGCAGTTCTTCGAGGATCGCCAGTGGGCGGGCATGAAGGACTGGGAGACGGAGCTCGCTCCCCATTACGCGGAGGCCCAGCGGATGCTCGGCGTCGTCGAAAACCCACACGAGGACCCGGCTGACCAGCTGCTCAGAGAGCTCGGGCGGGAGCTGG
The DNA here is from genome assembly GCA_036394235.1 of Solirubrobacteraceae bacterium. GTDB lineage: Bacteria > Actinomycetota > Thermoleophilia > Solirubrobacterales > Solirubrobacteraceae > Palsa-744. The sequence continues at coordinate 687 of DASWFM010000031.1, forward strand.
GCGTGGACGAGAGCTACAAACGCACGCCGGTCGGCATCTACTTCGGAGAGCGCGGCCGTACCGTCTCAGATCCATATTTCGGCGGCGATGGACCCGATAGGACCGGCTGCCTGCTGTGCGGGCGCTGCATGGTCGGCTGCGTGCACGGTGCCAAGAACACCCTGGTCAAGAACTACCTGTGGTTCGCGGAGAAGCACGGGGCTGATGTGATGCCCGAACGAACCGTGGTCGACATCCGCCCGATCGGCGCAGGCGACGGCAGCGAGGGCTATGAGGTCGAATCGGTCCGCTCCGGCGCATGGCTGCGCAAGCAGCGCAAGGTCCACCGCACGCGCGGAGTGGTCGTCGCGGCCGGCCCGCTTGGGACCAATCGGCTGCTGGCGAAATGCCGCCTGGAGGGGTCCCTGCCGGCGATCTCGCCACGGCTGGGCGAGCTGGTGCGGACCAACTCCGAGTCGATCCTCACCGTCACCGTGCCGGAGGACTACCAGGACAACCTGATCGAACGCGTCGCGATCACCTCCTCGATCTACCCCGACCCGAACACCCACATCGAGACCGTCACCTACGGAGATGACGGCGACTCGATGCGGCTCCTGTACACGCTGCTGACGGGAGACGGGACGCGCGTCACGCGCCCGCTGAAGCTGCTCGGCCAGCTCGCACTCCACCCCCGCCGTCTCGCCAAGATCCTTTTCGCGAAGCACTGGTCGCGGCGCACGATCATCCTGCTCGTGATGCAGACGCTCGACAACGCGATCGCGCTGCGGCCCCGCAAAGGACCCTTCGGCGCCTTCTGGCTGCAGACCGAGCAGGACCCCGAGCGCCCGAACCCGACCTTCATCCCGATCGCCAACAAGGCCGCCGAATGGTTCGCGAAGCGGACCGGCGGAATCGCCCAGAGCTCGGTCACCGAGGCGCTCTTCAACATCCCCACGACCGCCCACATCCTCGGCGGCGCCGTGATCGCGCCCGACCCCTCGCAGGGCGTCGTCGACGACAGCCAGCGGGTGTTCGGCTATCAGAACCTGCTGGTCTGCGATGGCGCCGCGGTTCCCGCCAACGTCGGCGTGAACCCCTCGCTGACGATCACAGCACTAGCCGAGCACGCGATGAGCGCGATCCCACCGGCGGCGCGATCGATCGACTCGGCCGGCGAGCGGGATGCCTCGCGAGCGTCCCTCGCAGAAGTGTCGACGGTCCCCGCTGCGGTGCCGACCGTCGCCGCTGTGCCGCCCGCCCCGGCCGTGTGAGCCACGGCGTAGCCTGCGCGCGGTAGGCCGCGCCCTAGGCGCGGTAGGGGACGATCACCTTGTGGGCGCAGCCCACGAGCTTGTAGTGGCGGTTGGCGGGCAGGAAGCGCATCACCATCGTCTTCACGCCCGGCCCGTTGCAGAACACCGTGCCGTAGCCGTAGACGAGGGCGACATGGTCGTTGCCCGCGCCGGTCCAGATCACGTTGTGGCCCATGCTCGCGTAAAGCCAGTCGGGGCCTGCGCCGCCATGGAGTTGATCGCTCTGACCGGGAGGGTCGTCGGGGTGCGAGTCGCCCCAGATCACGTCGCCCACGTTGCCGGCCCAGATCGTGTCGTTCCCGTCCCCGCCGAGCAGCATGTTGTGAGTGCCGGGAAGACCGCGCTCGACGCCGCTTTCGTTGCGGGGATGGCCGACGTGGTGGGTGGTCAGCGGCCAGCCCTCGTGGCTGGCCATGCCGAGCGCGGGGCCCGCGGCGAGCAGAACGCCCGCACATGCCATGGCCGCTGTTCGTCTGAGGAGCGCGGCCATCGCAGCTCCCATCGGCGCGCAACCCTCGGCGGCGCGGTCACGAACCGCGTCGCTGGACACACGGACGAGCGCGCGCCCCGCGCGTTAGCGCGCCCGCGGCGACCCGACCTGACTCGACCCGACCGGGAAATCCGCCCAGTGGAAAAGGACTAGTCTGCAGAGATGGGCAGGCGAGCCCTGTTGGTGGGTTGTATGGCGGCGGTCGCGCTCGCCGGCTGCGGCGGCGGGGGCAAGAGCTCGAGCGGCTCTACCCCGTCGCACACGGCGACGGCCGCGAGCGGCGCACAGGCGCCGCTGCCCGAGGGCACTCCCGCCGCGCTGCGCCGGGTCCACGGGCCGCTACTCGTCGCGAACGAGCTCGGTGGCCTTGTCCCGCGGGGCAGCCCAACGCTGGCCACGAGCCCGCAGAGCTTTACCGCCGAAGATCCGCCGAGCCTGAGGTCCGCGGAAGCGGCAAGGTTGAAGGCGCTCGGCTTCGTCGCCGCGGTCTCCCAACAGCTCGCGGCCAGCCCGGGCGAGATGGGTGAAGGCGTCTCACTCGCCGCGGAGTACCGCTCCGCCGGCGGCGCAAGCGGCGAGGTCGCGAGCCAGCTCCAGCAGGCGATCGGCCGTGGGGAATCCGCGTTCACGGTGGCAGGCATCCCCGGCGCCCGCGGCTTCGGCTTTGACGGCTCCCAAGGACCGAACGCGAATGTCGCCTTCGCCGTGGGCCCTGACTACTACCTGGTCGGCTTCCAAGCGCATGCCAACGGTGGTCCCACGCGTGCGCAGCTGATCGCCGCGGCGCAGAGCCTCTACCACCGCGTCCACGGCTGACCCAGGCTCAGCGCCCGCCGGCCATCGCCGGCAGGATCTGCAGCGTGTCACCCTCGCCGACGGCCGTTTCGAGGCCGTCCAGCACCCTTACGTCCTCGTCGTTGAGGTACACGTTGACGTAGCGATTCAGGGCGCCGTCGGCTGAGAACAGCTGGCTCTCGGTGGCGGGATGGCTGGAGGCCAGATCGCGGAGCACCTCGCCGACGTTGGAGCCGGAGGCGCCGACCTCCTTCTCGCCGCCGACGGAGGCACGCAGCACCGGTGGGATCTTGATCGTCGCCATAACTCGCGGCAGGTTACCGTGCCCCAGCGCTCGTTAGCGGCTCGCGAGTCAAGTCAGGCAAGGACGCAATGAGCGAAGTGTGCGAGTAGCACACGAGCGATTGAGGACGCAGCATGACGCAGGCTCGCGGGCCGCTAACCCGCGGCGGCGCAGAATGCCTCGTAATCCGGGAACACGCCCATCTCCTCGTCGGTGATCTCACCGGGGTCGCGGGAGCAGATCGGGCACTCCGGATCGCGGTGGACCTTGACCTCGGTCAGGGTCGCGCCGAGAGCGTCGTAGAGGAGCAGGCGGCCGATCGCCGGCTCGCCGATGTTCAGGATCAGCTTCACGACCTCGGTGGCCTGGAGCAGGCCCATCGTGCCGGGCAGCACGCCGAGCACGCCGTTGGCGCCGCAGGAGGGCGCGAGCTCGGCGGGCGGCGGCTCGCGGAAGAGGCAGCGGTAGCACGGGCCCTCGTAGGGCTTGAAGACCGAGAGTTGGCCGTCGAAGCCGAGGATCGAGGCCGATACGACCGGG
>DASWFM010000032.1:0-9456 GCA_036394235.1 Solirubrobacteraceae bacterium
CTAAGCCTCAGCCTGAGGGTTTGTCTCGACGGAGAGCTCCATCTCCGCGCCCTCATAGCTGATGCCGACAGGCTCGACTACTACCCGCCGCGCCCCCTCCTCTACCCGCCCCGCGAGCAGCGCATGCATGCCGAGCGCCGCGGCGGCCGCGACGACGCGCTCACCGGCGCCCGCCGCGCAGTAGACGGCGAAACCACTTCCCATGTTGAAGGTCTTGTAGGCCGCGGCGGGGTCGAGGCCGGCCTGCTCAGTGAGAAACACCAGCACGGGCGGCACCGGCGGTAGCCGCTCGATCCGGTAGGTCAGTTCGCGCTGGGGGCGCATCAGCTTCAGCAGCCCATGGCCGGTGATGTGGCTGAGGTAGGTGACCGGGACCCGCTGCTCGAGCAGCGCGGCCACCAGCGGCACGTACATGACGCTCGGCGCCAGCAGCGCTTCGCCGAAAGCTTCGCCGCCCGGCAGCTCCGTCGCGTAGCCCTCGGGCAGCTGCGCGGCCACAAGGCGCGCGAGCGAAGCCCCGTTGGCGTGGAGCCCGCTGGCCGCAACGAGCACGATCTCATCGCCGGCCGCGAGCTCCTCGCCGAGGATCGTGCTTCGGCCCTCGGGCACGGCGCCGACCGCGGCGCCCGCGAGCTCGATCTCATCCTCGGCGAGCAGTCCAGGCAGCGAGGGCGACTCGCCCCCTCCCCACGTGGCACCCGCGTCCTCGCAACCCCGACGCCAGCCCTCGACCAGCGCCCGCGAGCGATCGCGGTGGGCGTACCAGTCCGATGATCCCGTCGCGAAGTAGGCGTTGATGACGAGGGGCAGCGCTCCCACGCAGCACAGGTCGTTGGCGATCGCCGCGACGGTGTCGTAGGCGACATCCGCGAAGCGGTTGGCGCCCCCCGCCTCGAGCACGGCGCGGGCGATCATCGCCTTCGTGCCAAGGCCCTCGACGACGAAGGCCAGCGTGCGATCGCCGAGCTCGAACGCGAACGCGGGCTCCCCGCGGGAGGCGTCGAGTGCGGTCCCCCCGCGCAGCGCCAGCAGCGGCGAGGTGGCCAGAGCCTGGCCCAGCGCGAGGCGCTTGCCGGCGTCGAGCGTCTCGTAGTCGACCCCCGCCGCGCGGTAGCTGGCGCCTTCCGGGCTCATCGGCGATGATCGTATGCGACCTTGCCGCCAACCAGGAGGAGCGATGGACTTCGAGCCGAGCAGCCGCTGTTCTGAATTCAAAGAGCGCCTCAGCACCTTCATGGACGAGCACGTCTACCCGGCCGAGGCCGCCTACGAGCAACAGCTGCGCGAGTCGGGCGACCCGCACCACCAGCCGGCCGTGATGGAGGAGCTCAAGGCGAAAGCCCGCGCGGCCGGGTTGTGGAACATGTTCCTGCCCGATGATGAGCACGGCGCCGGATTGTCGAACAGCGACTACGCGCCGCTGGCTGAGATGCTCGGCCGTTCGCCGATCGCCTCCGAGGTCTTCAACTGCTCGGCGCCGGACACCGGCAACATGGAGGTCCTGCACCAGTTCGGCACCGACGAGCAGAAGGAGCGCTGGCTTCAGCCCTTGCTCGACGGCGAGATCCGCTCGGCGTTCGCGATGACCGAGCCCGACGTGGCCAGCTCCGACGCGACCAACATCCAGCTGCGCATCGAGCGCGACGGCGATGACTTCATCCTCAACGGCCGCAAGTGGTGGACGACCAACGCGATGCACCCGAACTGCCGGGTCATGATCGTGATGGGCAAGACCTCAACCGAGGGGCCGATCCACAAGCAGCAGAGCCAGATCCTGGTGCCGATGGACACCCCCGGCGTGAGCATCGTGCGCGAGCTCTCGGTGTTCGGCTACACCGACCAGGACGGCCACGGTGAAGTCGACTTCTCCGACGTCCGGGTACCCGCGACCAACCTGATTGCCGGTGAGGGCGACGGGTTCATGATCGCCCAGGCTCGGCTCGGGCCCGGTCGCATTCACCACTGCATGCGCGCGATCGGCGCCGCCGAGCGGGCGCTCGAGGCGATGTGCCGGCGTGCGATCTCCCGCACGACCTTCGGGCAGCCCGTGGCGATGCGGGGCAACGTGCAGGACTGGATCGCCGAGTCGCGGATCGAGATCGAGATGGCGCGCCTGCTGACCCTGAAGGCGGCCTGGATGATGGACACGGTTGGCAACCGCCACGCACGGACGGAGATCGCGGCGATCAAGGTCGCTGCGCCGAACATCGCCCTGAAGGTCCTCGACAGGGCGATCCAGGTTCACGGCGGCGGCGGCGTCTCGCAGGACTTCGGGCTTGCCACTGCCTACGCGCACCTCCGCACGCTGCGGCTCGCCGACGGGCCCGACGAGGTGCACAAGCTCTCGATCGCCCGCCGCGAGCTCGCGCCGTACATCCCGCGCAAGACCTGATCTTTCATGCCTGCCCGAGACCTGACGATTTCTACTCTGCGAGACCTCATCATTCGGCCAGTCAGATAGCTGACCCGAATAGGGCCCGCGGGTTCGGGGTAGGTCTTCGTGCAGGCCGGGCACGAATGCCCGGCAGCGAGTGCCCGCATGTGCCCCCGAGAGAATAAGAGGCCCGATCGCATGAAGAGGTTTGGTCGCACCGCGCTGCTGTTCGTCACCGCCTGCATCGCCCTCGCAGGCGCGAGCACCGCAGCATACGGCTGGGCCCCTCCGCCGATATGGGAAGCAGGCACCTGCACCGCACAGGGCTGCACGTACGAAAGCATCGAAGAAAATCCCGGCGAAGCCTTCACCCACGCCGCCGCTCACCCGCAGTGGGGGATCACATCCTTCGAACTGGCGCATTCCGGCTCCGGCGAACCCGAAGAAACCCTGAAGCGGATCCGGGTCGACGTGCCCCCCGGTCTAGCCGCCGACCCCCAGACGCTGCCCACCTGCTCACGCGCGCAGTTCAACGCAGGGACCTGCAGCCCCCTCACCAAAGCCGGCCTGGTCGAACTCGAAGCCTTCGTCGGGGCCCCGGTCGGCAAAAAGCTGGCGCTGAAAGGGGAAGTCTTCAACCTCGAACAGGAACCTGGTCTCCCGCTGCTCTTCGGGATCGAAGTCAAAGGCGTCGAAGTCCCGGTCGTGGGGCTCGTCCAAAACACGAGACTGTTCCTCGAAGGTCACGTCAGCTATGCCAAAGAACCGGCTCTGGAAGCTCGCGGCGTCCCCTCGGGTGATTTCCACGAGTGGTTCGAAATCAACAACATCCCCAACGAAGTCGGCGTCAAACTCCTCACGCTGGAAGTCGTCAAAGCGAAACTGCAGACGGTCAAGTCGAAGCTGCTGTTCGAAGGCCGTGCCGGCCACGGAAACTTCCTGACGCTTCCCAGCGAATGCGGCCCTCCCGGCAAGTCGACATCCTACGTCGAACTCGAAGATGAAAAACACGAGACCAGCAGTAAGGCGACCGTGCCGCCCCTCGGCGTCAACGAATGCAAAGAAGTGCCCTTCACCCCGAACACCCAGGTCAAACCGCAGGCGTCGGGGTACGACCAGCCGGACGGCGCGATCACGAGCGTCCTGGCCCCGCAGAACGAAGGCGAAAACGAAACCAACACCGCTGACATCGCCTCGGGGCACGCGCTGTTCCCCGAAGGTCTGACGCTCAACCCGTCTGCCGCGCACGGCCTGGAAGCGTGCTCGCCCGCACTCGTCCATTTCGAAAGCAAAGAACCGGCGGCGTGCCCTGCGGGCTCACGGGTCGGCAGCGTCAACATCGAAACCGACCTCCCGAAAGGCTCGCTCACCGGCAGCGTCTACCTCGGCGCGCCGAAAGGCGTTCCGATCACCGGTCCGCCCTACACCGTCTACATCGTCGCCGAAAGTGTCTTCGACGTTAAGGTCAAGGTCGAAGCGACGGTCACGCCCGATCCCAACACGGGTCGGCTCAAAGTGGATGCCGTCAACACCCCGGCTCACCCGTTCAACCTGCCTCAGCTGCCCTTCAGCAGCGCCACGCTCACGCTCAACCCGGGTCCCCGCGCGACGCTCGCGAACCCCCTCACCTGCGCCCCGGCGAGGACCGAATCGGACTTCGTCGCGTACTCCGGCGAAGGCATCACCAAAGAGTTCACACCGGCTTTCCCCTTTGCCGTCACCGGCTGCCCCAACCCGATTCCGTTCGCGCTCGCGCAGAGCACGCAGCAGTCCACCAACAAAGCCGCGGCCTTCACCTCCTTCGTGTACAACCTGTCCCGCGGCGACGGCAATCAGAACCTCGCCAAGGTGCAGACGGTGCTGCCGCCCGGGCTCGTCGGGCTGATCCCCTCGGTGAAGCTTTGCAACGAACCGCAGGCGGCCGCCGGCTCCTGCGCCTCCTCGAGCCAGATCGGCACGGCGACGGCGTTGGCCGGCGTCGGCAGCGAACCGTTCGGCTTCTCCGGACCCGTCTACCTCACCGGCCCGACCGCCGGCCAGCCGTATGGGCTCTCGATCCCGATCGAGGCCGCGGCCGGTCCGTTCGACCTCGGCCGCGTCACGACCCGTGTCGCGATCGGCGTCGATCCGCACTCGGCGAGGGTGATCGCGACCGCCACCCTGCCGACGATCGTCGGCGGCGTGCCGCTGCACCTGCGCTCGCTGAGTGTCAACGTCAACAAGTCCAGCTTCCTGTTCAACCCGACCAACTGCGGGCCGCTGAGCACCGACTCGCTGCTGAACGCGATCCAGGGAGCCACCGCGTCGGCATCGAGCGCCTTCGGGGTGACCGCCTGCACGAGCCTGGCCTTCAAGCCGGCCTTCGCGGCTTCGAGCCCGACCGCACCGTCCCGCGCCAATGGCGCGAGCCTCGTCGTCAGCTTCACCCAGCCCGCCCATCAGGCGAACATCAAGTCGGTCGTCGCGACACTGCCGATGCAGCTGCCCTCGCGGCTGACGACCCTGCACAACGCCTGCCTGGCGGCGGTGTTCGCCGGCGGCAACAACTACAAGAGCTGCCCCGCAGGCTCGAAAGTCGGCAGCGTCACGGTCAAGACACCGGCGCTTCCCGAACCTCTCACCGGGCCCGCCTATCTCGTCTCCCACGGCGGTGCCGCGTTCCCCGACCTCGACCTGATCCTCGAAGGCGACCACGGCGTCAAGGTGATCCTCGAAGGCAACACGAACATCAAGAACGGCATCACGACATCGACCTTCGCGTCGGTGCCGGATGTGCCCGTGTCGAGCTTCGAACTGAAGCTGCCCGCCGGGCCCAACTCCGCGCTCGGCTCATTCGGGAGCCTCTGCGCGAAGCCCCTGTTCATGCCGACCACGATCACGGCCCAGAGCGGCGCCGTCCTCAAACAGAAGCTGCACCTGTCGATCGGCAGCTGCAAGATCAAGCTGCTCAGCCACAAGGTCAAGAAGCACAAGCTGATCCTGCGCGTGCAGGTCTTCACGGCGGGACGCCTCAGCGTCAAATCTCCGGGTCTGCACACGACCTTCCGCAAGGTCGGCGGCCCTGGGATCGTCACGCTCAAGGTGCCGGTGTCGAGCAAGGGCGGCCGCACGCTGGCCTCGGGGCATCAGCTCAAGGTCAAGGTGCGGGTCGGCTTCAACCCCCGGCACAAGGACGAATTCCACTCGGCGGCGTTCGCGAAGGTCACCTTCAAGCATTAGCCTGCGGCGCGTCCGCACGCGCCTCCTCACACGACCGTCTCCCCGCGGCGCCCCACCCGCTCGCCGCGGCGCGATGCTCGTGCTCGCGACGGTCGCGGCGCTGGCTCCGGCCGGTGCGCTGGCCGCTGCTCCCGCGACGGCTCTCACGCTTACCGCCTCCGCCGTGCCGTCCGAGCTCCCGATCGGCGGCACGCTGCAGGTCACGGGGCGCGCCACCGACGGCGCTCTGGCCGCGGCCGGCGTGACGCTCAGGCTGGAAGCCGCCCCGTTTCCCTACAAGGCCTTCGTCGAGCTCCAGCGAGCGACCAGTGCGCCCGACGGCAGCTTTGCGTTCGCGCGCATCGGGCCGGCGGAGAACACCCGCCTGCGGGTAATCGCCGCGGGCGCGATCGGCCAAACGGTCGATGTGCTCGTCGACCCGCGGGTGGCGATCGCCGCTGCGAACCTCGGTCCGGGGCATGAGCGCCTCAGCGTGAGGCTCGATCACGTCCCCTACCCTCACGAGACCCCCGTCGCCGCCCGCTGGTACGTGGCACCGCGCGGCAGCGACGTCTATCACCTCGCCGCCACGACCCAGAGCCACGAGCTCCCGGGGTCCGCGACCTACGCGAGCGCGATCGTCAACCCGCCGGCCAGGCGCTTCCACTGGCGCGTCTGCCTGAACCCTCCGTGGGAAGCCGCGATGGGGCCCGCCGCCGCGCACGGCAACTGCCCGCCGCGCGGTTTCCGTCTTCCGGCCGCAAGGCCACGGGCGGGCGCCGACGCGAGGGCGCCACGGGCGGGCGCGGACCCGAGAAAGCCACAGGCGGGCGCGGACGCGAGGGCGCCGCGGGCCCGCGCGGCGCTGGAGTTCGGCGGCGAAGCCCGCGGTACCCCACTCGCGACGTTCCCGACCGCAGCCGGCATCGCCGCCGCGCGCAGCTACCTCGCCGCGCGGGCCGGCCGCACCTCGTTCGCGGTCCTCGACAGCTCCGGCCGGCTTTCGGGGCTGAACACCCGCGAGCACTTCGAGACGGCCAGCGTCGTCAAGGTGATGTTCCTGACGGCCTACCTGCAGATGCTCCAGGCCGGTCACCGCTCCCTGAACGCGTCCGACAGGGCCCTGCTCTACCCGATGATCCACGAATCCAACAACCAGGACGCCTCCGCGGTGCTGGCGATCGTCGGCGGCGGCGCGGTCGCCCGGGTGGCCCGCGAAGCGGGGATGCGGGACTACGCGCCCGGAGTCGGCTGGTGGGCGTACACGCAAACCTCGGCCGCAGACCAGGCGAGGTTCTTCGCGCAGCTCAGTCGGCTGATCCCTGCACGCTTCTACGGCTATGCGCGATACCTGATGTCGACGATCGAGCCCGAACAGAGCTGGGGCGTGCCGGCCGTCGCGAGGCCGCGCTGGCAGGTCTACTTCAAGACCGGCGCGCTGCCGGAACGAGGCCTCTTCACCGAGGCCGCACTACTCGAACGAGGGCCGATCTCGTTTACCGTCGCCGTGTTGACGGACAGCGACCCCTCCAAGGCCTACGGCGAAGAAACGATCGCGGGCGTCGCCCAGCGGCTGCTCGCCGGGTCGCCGTGAGCGCGCTGCACTACGAGCAGCGCCCCGCGGCGGGCGAGCCCCATGGGCTCGTGATCCTGAACCACGGTCGCGGCACCGACGAGCTGGACCTGCTCGGGCTCGCCGACCTCCTGGATCCCGCACGGAGGTTCACGATCGTCACTCCCCGCGCCCCGCTCTCCCTCACGGGCTCGCCCGGCTATCACTGGTACCTCGTGCCGCGCGTCGGCTTCCCCGACCCCGAGACGTTCGCCACCGCGCGCCTGCTGCTGGCGGAACTCCACGACGAGCTGTGGGCGTCGACGGGCCTGAAGCCCGAGCGCACGGTGCTCGGGGGATTCTCGATGGGCTGCGTGATGAGCTACGCGCTGGGCCTCGACGCCGCGCGCCCCAGGCCGGCGGGGATCCTGGCGATGTCGGGCTTCATCCCGAGCGTCCCCGGCTGGGAGCCCGACCTCGCCCACCGCCGGGGCCTGCCCGTTTTCGCAGCACACGGCAGCGCCGATCCGGTGATCCCGGTCGAGCTCGGCCGCGGCGCCGCGGAGCTGCTCGCCGCGGGCGGCCTGGCCGTCGAGTACGAGGAGTTCGCCGGCAGCCACCGGATCGTCCCGGACGAGCTTCAGGACGCCACGAGCTGGCTGCAGCGGGTGCTGCCGGCGGAGCCTCCGCGCTAGCGCCCGGGGCGGGAAGCGCATAAGGTTTCACCGGCAGGGCGCCCAGTGAGGAGGGAGTGAGATGTCGGTCTCAGCGAACGGGTCGGAGCCGGGCCGCAGGCGCAGCCCGCGCGTGCTGATCATCGGCGCGGGCTTCGGGGGCGTGGCCGCCGCGATCGAGCTGCTGCGTCACGGCATCGACGACGTGACGATCCTCGAGCGCGCCCCGGACCTCGGCGGCACCTGGTTCTACAACACCTACCCCGGTGCGGCATGTGACGTGCCCAGCCACCTCTACTCCTTCTCCTTCGCCCAGCGCCGCGACTGGACGCGGCTCTGCTCGCCCCAGCAGGAGATCCACGACTACCTGCGGGAGGTGGCACGTGAGGCGGGGGTCGATCGGCTGGTGCGCACCTCCCAGACGGTCACGGCATGCAGTTGGGAGGACAGCACCGCGACGTGGACCGTCGAGACCTCCGAGGGCGAGCGCTACGAGGCGGAGGCGCTCGTGCTCGCCACCGGGCAGCTGCACCAGCCCCACGTGCCGCTGATCGCAGGCGCAGGCGAGTTCGCGGGGCATGCCTTCCATTCGGCCTCCTGGGACCACGACTACGACCTCGAGGGAAAGCGCGTGGGGGTGATCGGCACCGGCGCGAGCGCCGTCCAGTTCGTGCCGGAGATCGCACCACGGGTCGCGCAGATGACGATCTTCCAGCGCACCGGCAACTGGTTCCTGCCGCGCGACAACCGCCCCTACCCCACGCTGCTGCGGCGAGCCTTCGAACGCGTGCCCGGCCTGCAGGAGTTCAGGCGGCGCTTCATGTTCGAGTACGGCGAGTTTCTGACGATGATGATCCGCCACCCCGCAACTGCGGGAAAGATCGGCAAGGCGCGTTCCGCCCGGTTCATGCGCAAGCAGCTCAAGGATCCCGTGCTGCAGGAGAAGGTGTGGCCGGACTACACCTTTGGATGCAAGCGGATCCTGTTCAGCTCCCACTTCCTCTCGGCATTGGAACGTCCCGACGTCGAGCTCGAGACCGATCGCATCGAGGCGATCGTGCCGGAGGGGGTGCGCACCGCCGACGGGCGCCTTCACGAGCTCGACTGCCTGATCTGGGCGACGGGCTTTCGCACCAACGACTTCATGTTCCCGATGGCCATCACGGGCCGCGACGGGAGCGCGCTGGAAGAGGCATGGTCGGGTGGCGCGCATGCCCACCTCGGCATCTGCGTGCCCTCGTTCCCGAACATGTTCGTGATGTACGGGCCGAACACCAACACCTCGGGCGGCTCGATCGTCTTCTACCTGGAGACCCAGGCGGCCTATCTGCGCCAGGCGATCCAGCACCTCGCGGCCCGCGGCGCAGGCGCGATCGAGGTGCGGGCCGACGTCGAGTGGGCCTCCGACCAGGCCGTCCAGCATCGCTTCGCGGGCACCGCATGGACGGCCTGCGACTCCTGGTACCGGGATGCCGATGGGCGGATCGTCGCCAACTGGCCCGGCTACATGCGCGAGTATGCGCAGCAGGCTGCCCGGCTCGACGCGAGCCAGTTCGCGTTCGCGCCGATCCCCGAGCGGTCGGCGGTGACGTGAGCGTGCGGCCCTCGGAGGCGCCGTGCACGACTACGTGATCGTCGGCGCCGGCTCGGCCGGGTGC
>DASWFM010000033.1:0-25794 GCA_036394235.1 Solirubrobacteraceae bacterium
TGCGATCCGCCACTTGGGGCTCGCGACCCCAAACCCCGTCGCGATGCTCGACAACATGGAGCGGCCGAAGACCGACGACAAGAAAGAGGCGCGCGTGCTGGCGCCCGACGAGCTGGCGAGGCTAATCGGGTCCGTTAGCGCCCGGCATCGACTCATCTTCCGTCTGGCCGCTGAGACAGGCGGACGGCTAAGCGAGGTTCTCGGGCTCGCGTGGGGAGACGTGGATCTGAAGGCGCAGACGATCACGTTCGCGTTCCAGCTCGACCGCAAGGGCAACCGCGTGCCTCTCAAGACGGCTCGGTCCCGACGGGTTCTTGAGGTCACGCCTGCTCTAGTCGCTGAGCTTCGCAAGCACCGGCTCGCGTCCGAGAAGACCGAACCGGACTGCCTTGTGTTCGTCAGACGAACGGGAGTCGGTCACGATCACCGCAACGTCGGCGGGCGCGTCTTGGCCCGGGCTGCGGAGAAGGCCGGGGTCGCTCCGGCGCCGACGTTTCACGATCTCCGGCACACCCACGCGAGCGCCCTTATCGCCCAGGGCTGGGACATCGAGTCTGTGAGCGCGCGTCTCGGACACGCTGACATCACGACGACGCAGCGGATCTACGTCCACGCCTTCGACGCTGCCAACCGGAGCGATGAGCGCCGGTCCCGTCTGTCTGCTCTCTATGGAAACGCTATGGAAACGCCAGACCTGAACGTGACAGCACAGGCAGACCGTGAAGGGGAAGCGAACGCCCCTGAGCTACGGGTCGTAGCGGATAGGGCTCAAAGCGCCTGAACACCTTGATGGACTCCGGAGGCGAGCGCTCTATCCACTGAGCTACGGGCGCGGGAGCCCGAGTCTAGCCCGCCGTCGATGCCGGGCACCGAGCCCCGGACGCCCCGGCCGCCGCTCGGACGGGACGCCCCGGAAGGCATCCCGTCCGCGCAACTGCGTCGGCTCAGACGGCGCCGATTTTCGTTTTCGGCGCCGGCCCGATCATTTTGTCGGTGCCGGCGAGTTTCAGTTTGTTTTTGAAGGCGTCTTCGAGCGTGCCCGAGCCGGGCCCGAATTTGAGCCCGCCGAACCCTTTGATTTCAGGAGTCAGCGTGCCTGTATAGGTGGACCCGCCGCATTCTTCTTGGATTTCCACGCCTTTGATTTCGTCGCGTAGCGGCGGCCCGGCGAGCAGTTCCGAGGCCCATGGCAGGCCGAGAGCGGTGAAGCCGATCACCGTTCCAGTCGAGCAGAGCGCTTTGCCCGTGCAGCCGGAGATGTTGAAGGCGGTCATCTGGTCCACGCCGGGCGCGCCCCCAAGCGGGTTTTCGATCAGCTCGCGATCTTCGATTTTGCATTTCGTTTTGATCGTTTTGCCCGAGGCCGACGTGACGATGAAGTTCAGCGTTCCTTCGGTCGCGATCGGGGTCGCCTTGCCGGCCGGCAGTTCTTCGACGGGTTTCCCCCATATCCAGTGCGGTCCGACGGCCTGCGCCGTTGCGGTGGTGGCGGCGAAGGCCGCCAGGAAGCAGGCGATGAGAACTGTGCGTCTGAGCATCTCTCCTCCTCTGTGTGGGTCGAGCGGAGGAGCTGGCGACGGGTCGCAACGCGGCCTCGCAGCCGGCCCTCCCCGATGCCAGATCGGGGCTCCCGTTACGAGCCCCGCGCTTCGATTCGCCCCCCGGTGCTCGAAAGTCAGCGTCCTGACCCTAACCGACCTCGGCCGGAGCTGGAACGAAACGTCAAGAGATCTCCTCCGAATGGCCCCCCGGCGGGGCGCCACAGGGTGCGCGCCGCCGCTACCGTTGCCGGAGGATGGACCTCTCGATCTTCTTCGCCGGCACCGCCGGCTCGGTGCCGAGCGCCAGGCGCGGCCTGCCCGCAATCCTGATCCGCCGGGGCGGCGAGAAGCTGCTTTTCGACTGCGGCGAAGGCACCCAGCGCCAGCTCTTGAAGTCGGTCGGCCTGGTCGATCTCGACGCGATCTACATCACCCACTTCCATGCCGACCACTGGCTCGGCCTGCCGGGGATGCTCAAGTCGCTGGCCCTGCGCGAGCGCAAGCAGCCGCTGACGGTCTACGGGCCGCGCGGGCTCTCCGAGCTGGTGAGCAGCATGCACGTCGCGTTCGGGCGCCTGCCCTATGAGCTGACGCTCGCCGAGCTCGAACCGGGCGAGGCCGTCGAGGGCGAGGGCTACCGCGTCCATCCCGTCGCGGTCCACCACAAAGGCAACCCCTCGCTCGGCTACGTCCTCGCCGAGGACCCACGACCCGGGCACCTCGACCCCGCTCTCGCGGAGCGCCTCGGCGTCAAGCCCGGTCCCGACCTCGGCCGCCTGCAGCGCGGCGAGACCGTCGCCGGCGTCGCCCCCGAGCAGGTGATGGGACCAGCGCGAGAGGGCCGCAAGATCGTCCTCTCCGGCGACACGGCACCATCGGAGGCGCTGCAGGTCGCCGCCCATCAGGCCGATGTGCTCGTCCACGAGGCAACCTTCCTGCACGAGGAGCTCGAGCGGGCACGCGAGACGCTCCACAGCACCGCCCGCCAGGCGGCGGAGCTAGCCCGCGCCGCTGAGGTGCGGATGCTGGCTCTGACCCATGTCTCCGCTCGTTATGCCGGCGGCGAGCTTCGCGATGAGGCCCGGGGGATCTTCGCCGACACCGAGGTCGCCCGTGACTTCGACACGATCGACATCCCCTTCCCGGAGCGGGGTGGGGCGAGCCTGGAGCGCTGGCCCGACCGGCAGGCTCGCGAGAAGCGCCAGGCGGAGGGCTCATATGCGCCGCCCGCGACCGTCGCATCTCCGCCCGAGACCGTCGCATCGCCGCCCGAGACCATCGCGTCCGGCTGATACATTCCGCGTGATCCTTTAACCCGGTCCCGAGAGGCCAGGAAGGAAACGATGGACAGCAACGAGAAGGTCGTCCTCCAGGAGGAGGAAGTGCGGCGGGCGCTCACGCGCATCGCGCACGAGATCGTCGAGCGCAACCCCGGTGACGATGTTCCTGCGCTCGTCGGCATCCATCGTCGTGGCGCCTTCCTCGCACGCCGGCTGCAGGTGCAGCTGGAGGGACTGCTGGACGCGGAGGTGCCGCTCGGCGACCTCGACATCGGCTTCTACCGCGACGACGTCGCCATGCGGCCCGACGCTCCAGTGCTGCACGCCTCGCACATCGACTTCGACGTCACCGGCCTGACGGTCGTGATCGTCGATGACGTCCTGTTCACCGGCCGCACCGTCCGCGCGGCGATCGAGGCGCTGTTCGACTACGGCAGGCCCGAGCGCGTCCAGCTCGCCGTGCTCGCCGACCGCGGTCACCGCGAGCTGCCTTTCCGGCCCGACTACGTCGGCAAGAACCTGCCGACCTCTCGCGCCGAGCACGTCCATGTGCGACTGCGGGAGCTCGACGGCCGCGACGAGGTCGCGATCGCGGCCGCGGAGGAGGTGCGCGCGTGAACCACCTGCTCTCTATAGAGGATCTCGACCGCGATGCGATCGAGCGCATCGTCGCCCAGGCCGAGCGCTTCGCCGAGGTCTCAGACCGGGAGATCAAGAAGGTTCCCGCGCTGCGCGGCCGGATGGTCCTGAACCTCTTCTACGAGGCGTCGACCCGCACCCGCAGCTCCTTCGAGCTCGCCGCCAAGCGTCTCTCCGCCGACGTCGTCAACTTCGCCGCCAGCGGCTCTAGCGTCGAGAAGGGGGAGTCGCTGAAGGACACCGTCCTGACGCTCTCGGCGCACAAGCCCGATGCGATCGTGCTGCGCACGCCATGGGCCGGTGCCGCCGAGCTCGTCTCGCGATGGTGCGGAGCGGCGATCGTCAACGCCGGGGACGGCAAGCACGAGCACCCCACGCAGGCCCTGCTCGACGTCTACACCCTGCGCCGCCGGCTCGGCGAGATCGACGGCGCCGACATCTGGATCGTCGGCGACGTGACCCACTCGCGGGTCGCCCGCTCGAACATCCTCGCCTTCCAGCGGATGGGCGCGAAGGTCACCGTCGCGGGACCTCCCACGCTGATCCCCAGGGGGATCGAGCAGCTCGGCTGCGAGGTGCGATACACGCTCGACGAGCTCGACCGGGCAGACGTCGTCTACGCCCTGCGCATGCAACGTGAGCGCATGAGCGAGACCTGGGTGCCCTCGCTGCGCGAGTACGCCGCCTGGTATCAGATCAACGGCCGGCGCCTCGGAGCGCATCAGATCCTCATGCATCCCGGCCCCGTCAACCGCGGCGTGGAGCTCTCTGGGGAGGTCGTCGACTCGCCCCAGGCCGTCATCACCGCTCAGGTCGAGGCCGGCGTGGTGGTGCGCATGGCCGTCCTCTACGAGCTGCTCGCCGGGGCGCATCCGAGCGCCTCCGGTGAGGCACGTCCCCGCAAGGCACCCGGCGATCGCGAAGAGCCCGCCGGGCAGCCGGTGGGGGCGCACTCGGGCAGGCCCGCAGACCCGATCGCCGCGCACACCCTGAAGGGCGCAGCGAAGTGAGCACCCCCGAGCCGCTTGTCGGTGGGGCCTCAGACCCCGCCGAGCTGTTGCTGCGCGATGTCCGCGCGCTCGACCCGCGGGAGCAGCTCGACGGCCGCCTCGACGTGCTGATTCGGGGGGGACTCATCGCAGAGCTCGGCGAGGCCGGCTCGCTGACGGCGCCCGACGGCGCCGAGACGATCGACGGCCACGGCCGGCTCGTTCTGCTGCCCGCCTTCTTCGACCCCCATGTGCATCTGCGCACGCCCGGACAGGAGCACAAGGAGGACCTCGAGACCGGCACCCGCGCCGCCGCCGCCGGGGGCTACGCGGGCGTGCTGGCGATGCCCAACACCGATCCCGTGCTCGACTCCGCGCCGCTGCTCGGCTCCCTGCGCGAGGCCGCCACGCGCCAGGCACGGATCCCCGTCGGCTTCCTCGCCGCGATCACCCGTGGCCTGGAAGGGGAGATGCTGAGCGAGATGGCGGAGCTGGCCGGGGCGGGGGCGCTCGGCTTCACCGATGACGGCAGGCCCGTCGCGAGCGCCGGGACGTTGCGCAAGGCGCTGCAGTACCAGCGCCTCTGCGGAGGAGTCCTCGCGCTGCACGAGGAGGACCCCACGCTGTCCCGCGGCGGCGCCATGAACGAGGGGGCCGTCAGCGCCGCGCTCGGCATCGCCGGGATCCCCACCGTGGCCGAGTCGACGATGGTGGCCCGCGACGCCGCCCTGGCCGGCTACGAGGACGGCCGCGTGCACTTCATGCACCTCTCCTGCGCGGGCTCCGTGCAGTCAGTCGCCGCCGCCAAGGCCGACGAGATCCGCGTCAGCGCGGAGGTCGCCCCCCATCACCTGCTGCTGACCGACGAGGACGTTCGCACGCTCGACACACGCATGAAGATGCATCCGCCCCTGACAGCCGAGTCCGACCGCCAAGCGCTGATCGAGGGCCTGCGCAGCGGCGTGATCGACTGTGTGGCCACCGACCACGCGCCACATGCCCGCGAGGAGAAGGAGGTGCCCTTCGAGCAGGCGCCGATGGGCACCACGGGCCTGGAGACCGCCTTCGCGGCGCTTCACACCGGTCTCGTCCTCCCGGGCATCCTCGGGCTGGGGCTGCTCGTCGAGCGGATGACGGCCGGCGCCGGGCTGTTCGGCCTGCCGGTCTCCCGCATCGCCGCGGGCGCCCCCGCCAACCTCGTGCTGGTCGACCTCGACGCCCGCTGGGTCGCGGGCGAGCACGGCTGGGAGAGCCGTTCGGAGAACTGCTGCTTCGCGGGCCGTGAGCTGCAGGGCAGAGTGCTCGTCACCCTCGCCGCCGGCTCCTTCGCCCACCGCGACCGCATGCTCACGATGGTGGAGGCCTGATGGGTCTGCTCGCGCGCCGGCGCACGACCTTGATCGTCGTCGACGTCCAGGAGGGATTCCGCTCCTATGAGACCTTCGAGTCGGTCGCGGCGAGCTGCGCGAAGCTGCTCGCGGCGGCTCGCATCCTCGGCGTTCCGGCGCTCGTCAGCGAGCAGTACCCGAAAGGGCTCGGCCACACCGCCCCCGAGCTCGGCCTGCGCGATGAGCCCGTGATCGAGAAGCTCGTCTTCTCCGCCGCCAAAGCCGACGGCTTCCACGTCGACGACCGCGACCAGGCGGTCGTCTGCGGCATCGAGACGCATGTCTGCGTCAGCCAGACCGTCCACGACCTGCTGGCCCGCGGCCTCGAGGTGCACGTCCCCGCCGAGGCCGTCGGCTCACGCCACATGCTCGACTACGACCGGGGCCTCGAGCGCCTCGAGCGCGCGGGGGCCGTCGTCTCCACCGTCGAGACGGTCCTCTTCGAGCTGCTCGGCCGCGCCGGCACGCCCGAGTTCAAGGAAGTGCAGGCGCTGGTCAAGTGAGAGAGCCCGGTTATGTGCTGCTCGAGGACGGCACCCGCTTCGACGGCATGGTCTGCGGTGCCGACGGCCACGCCGTCGGCGAGGTGGTCTTCACGACCGGCATGTCGGGCTACCAGGAATCGATGAGCGACCCGTCCTTCGCGGGCCAGCTGATCTCCTTCACCTATCCGCACATCGGCAACTACGGCGTCAGCGCCGAGGCGATGGAGTCAGATCGCGTGTGGGCGCGCGCCGCGATCATGCGGGAGGCCAACAACAACGAGGACGCTCCGAGCGCGGAGCGGGGCTGGCTCGACTGGCTGACCGATTGCGGCGTACAGGCGATCAGTGGCGTCGACACCCGCGCGCTGGTCCGCCACATCCGCGAGGCCGGAGCGATGCGCGGCGGCGTCTTTCCGGGAGCGGTCACGCAGCAGACCGCACGCGAGCTGATCGCGGCCGAGCCGCCGATGGCAGGGCAGGACCTCGCGCGCGTCGTCACGCCCGACGCGGTCTCCACCCACGGCGCCGCGGGAGACGGCCCGAAGATCGCTGTGATCGACACCGGCATCAAGGCCTCGATGGTCCGGGAGCTCGTGCAGCGCGGCGCGACCGTCGAGTTGCATCCGTGCACGAGCAGCGCCGCCGAGCTGCTCGCATCCGACCCCGACGCCGTGTTCCTCGCCAACGGCCCCGGCGACCCGGCCGCGCTCGACTACATCGTCGCGACCGTCCGCGAGATCGTCGGCAAGAAGCCGGTCTGGGGGATCTGCCTCGGCCACCAGCTGCTGTGCCGCGCCGTGGGCCTCGAGACCTTCAAGCTGCCCTTCGGGCACCGCGGCGCCAACCACCCGGTCCGCGACCTCACCACCGGCAAAGTCGAGATCACCTCGCAGAACCACGGCTTCGCCGCCGTCGGCCCCGACGGCGGGCGCACGATCGACAGCGATGAGCCGGTCCGCTGGGAGACCGACTTCGGAGCCGCCTCGCTCTCGCATGTGAACCTCTATGACCGCACCGTCGAGGGCCTCGAGCTGCTCGACGTGCCCGGCGGCACCGTTCAGTACCACCCCGAGGCGGGCCCGGGCCCCCACGACTCCCTGTACCTCTTCGACCGCTTCCTCAGCCGCATCGCCGAGGCCGCCTGATGCCGCGCCGCGACGACCTCCACAAGATCCTGATCCTCGGCTCCGGCCCGATTGTGATCGGCCAGGCCGCGGAGTTCGACTACTCCGGCGTGCAGGCCTGCAAGGTGCTGCGGGAGGAGGGTTACGAGGTCGTGCTGATCAACTCCAACCCGGCGACGATCATGACCGACCCGGAGTTCGCCGACGCCACCTATGTCGAGCCGCTGCTGGTGGGGCCCGTGCGCAAGGTGATCGAACGCGAGCGCCCCGACGCGCTGCTCGGCACGCTCGGCGGCCAGACCGCCCTGAATCTCGCGAAGGAGCTGCACGACGACGGCACCCTGGATCGCCTCGGCGTGGAGCTGATCGGCGCCAACCACGAAGCGATCGCCTGCGCCGAGGACCGCGAGCTGTTCCGCGAGGCGATGGAGCGGGCCGGCCTGCGGATGCCGCGCAGCGTGATCGCAACCTCGATCGAGCAGGCACGCGCGGCGCTTCCAGAGCTCGGCCTGCCGTGCATCGTGCGGCCTGCCTTCACGCTCGGCGGCCGCGGCGGCGGCATCGCGCGCAGCGAGGAGCAGTTCGAGCGGATCGCCTCGCATGGGCTCGAGGTCTCGCCGATCGGCCAGATCCTGCTCGACGAGTCCGTGATCGGCTGGGGCGAGTTCGAGCTCGAGGTGATGCGCGACCGCGCCGACAACGTGGTGATCGTCTGCTCGATCGAGAACGTCGATCCGATGGGGGTGCACACCGGGGACTCCGTCACGGTCGCCCCGCAGCAGACCCTCACCGACCGCCTATATCAGCAGCTCCGAGACCAGGCGATCGCGGTGATCCGCGCCGTCGGCGTGGAGACGGGCGGCTCGAACGTGCAGTTCGCCGTCAACCCCGAGACGGAGGAGATCCTCGTGATCGAGATGAACCCCCGCGTCTCGCGCTCCTCGGCCCTGGCCTCCAAGGCGACCGGCTTCCCGATCGCCAAGATCGCGGCCCGCCTGGCCGTCGGCTACACGCTCGATGAGATCGACAACGACATCACCGGCGTCACCCCCGCCTGCTTCGAGCCGACGATCGACTACGTCGTCGTCAAGTGGCCCCGCTTCGCCTTCGAGAAGTTCCCCGAGAGCGACCCCACGCTCTCGACCCACATGAAGTCCGTCGGCGAGGTGATGGCGATCGGGCGGACCTTCCAGCAGTCCTTCGCCAAGGCCCTGCGCTCCCGCGAGCTCGACAAGCCGCCCTGCCTGACAGACACGCCGGAAGAGGAGCTGCTGGCGAGCCTCACCGAGCCCCGGCCGGCCCGCTTCGAGACGATCCTCGAGCTGCTCTCCCGCGGCGCAGCCGTCGAGGCGATCCGCGAGGCGACCTCGATCGACCCCTGGTTCCTACGCGAGATGCAGGCGCTCGCGACCGAACCGGACGCCCCCTTCGCCGGCTCGCGCTCGTTCCGGGCGGTCGACACCTGCGCCGCGGAGTTCCCCGCGCGCACGCCCTACTACTACTCGGGCTGGGAGCATGGCGAGCAGAACCACGAGGTCGAACGGGGCGAGCGCGAGTCGGTCGTGATCCTCGGCGCCGGCCCGAACCGCATCGGCCAGGGGATCGAGTTCGACTACTGCTGCGTCCATGCCGCGATGACCGTACGGGAGTCCGGCCGCGACGCGGTGATGATCAACTGCAACCCCGAGACGGTGTCGACCGACTACGACACCTCCGATCGCCTCTACTTCGAGCCCCTGACCCTCGAGGACGTGCTCGCGGTCGTCGAGGTCGAGGCGGCCGGCGGGCCGCTGAAGGGCGTGATCGTCCAGTTCGGGGGCCAGACGCCGCTGAAGCTCGCCGCCGGCCTGGCCGAGAAAGGCGTGCCGCTGCTCGGCACCAGCGTCGAGTCGATCGACCTCGCCGAGGACCGCGGCCGCTTCGGCGAGCTGCTCGCGCGGCTCGGCCTGAAAGCGCCTCCCTATGCGACCGCCCGCTCGATCGAGCAGGCCCTGCGCTGCGCCGGTGAGGTCGGCTTCCCGCTGCTCGTGCGTCCCTCGTACGTGCTCGGCGGCCGCGCGATGGAGATCGTCTACTCCCATGAGGGACTGTCCACATATCTCGAGAGAGAGCTGGGCGAGGCGGCGAGCAGCGCGACCCATCCTCAGAGCCCGGAGGGCTCTCCTTCTATCTTTTTGGATCGCTTCCTCGAGGACTCCCTGGAGGTCGACGTGGACGCCCTCTGCGACGGCGGCGAGGCCTGGATCGGCGGCATCATGCAGCACGTCGAGGAGGCCGGCGTGCATTCCGGCGACAGCGCCTGCGTGCTGCCCCCGCACTCGCTGGGCGAGGAGATGCTCGAGCAGATCCGCGCCGCGACCCGCGACATCGCGATCGCGATCGGCGTGGTCGGGCTGATCAACGTGCAGTTCGCGATCCATGCGGGCGAGCTGTACGTGATCGAGGCCAACCCCCGCGCCTCGCGGACCGTTCCGTTCGTCTCAAAGGCTGTGGGGATGCCGCTCGCGAAGCTCGCCTGCCGTGTGATGCTCGGCGAGAAGCTCGCCGAGATGGGCCTGCCCCAGGAGCGCCAGGGGCTCGGCTTCGGAGACCACATCTCCGTCAAGGAGGCGGTGCTGCCGTTCGACCGCTTCGAGGGCTCGGACGCCGTGCTCGGCCCGGAGATGCGATCCACGGGTGAGGTGATGGGGATCGCCCGCGACTTCCCCGCCGCCTTCGCCAAGGCCCAGGCCGCTGCCGGTGTGCCGCTGCCGAGCGAAGGCACGGTCTTCATCACCGTCACCGACGAAGACAAGGCCGGCGGCGTGGGGATCGCGCAGACGCTCCACGACAGCGGCTTCCGGATCGTCGCGACGCGCGGCACCGCGGAGGCGATCTCGCGGATGGGCGTCCCCGTCCAGCGCCTCAACAAGATCGGCGAGGGCTCGCCGCACGTCGTCGATTGGATCGAACGCGGGGACGTGGATCTCGTCGTGAATACGCCGACCGGCGTCGGCGCCCGCACCGACGGACACGAGATCCGCCGCGCCGCGGTGACCCATGGCGTGCCCTGCCTCACCACCCTCTCCGCTGGCGTATCTGCCGCACGGGCGATCTCTCGTGCCCGCCTCGAAGGCGAGCCTGACGTGCTGTGCCTGCAGGACCTCCATGGCGCCACGCGCGGCGCGCGGCCCGCCGCGCCCAGCGCGGATCCCGCCGGAGTGGCATGAGCGAGCCGCCCCTCGGCGCCCCCGCCGGACGGCGCGCCGTCCGGGTCACGGCCAACGATCGCCTCGGCGCCTACAACGTGCTGCGCGCCGCCGACCCCGCAATGGAGAAGGTCGCGCCAGGGCAGTTCGCGATGCTCGCCGCCGTCGAGGGTTGGGGGGGAGGAGAAGATGAGAGGCCGTACCTCGCTCGCGCCTTTTCGGTCGCCCGTTACGCCCAGGGCGAAGCCGCGTACTTGGTGGAGGACGTCGGGCCCGGCACGCGCCGGCTGAGCGAGCTCGAGGTGGGCGATGAGCTGTGGGTGCTCGGCCCGCTCGGCAGCGGCTTCGAGACGCCCGCCGACGAGCGCCGTCCGATCCTCGTCGGCGGTGGCGTCGGCATCGCGCCGCTGGCGATCCTGCAGGACGAGCTCGAAGCGACCGCGCCGGCCCGGGCGGTGATGGTGCTGCTGGGCTTTCGCGACGAAGCACGTGTGGCGGGCGCCGAGCTGCTGAGGGGCGCCGAGATCGCGACCGACGACGGCTCCGCCGGATACGAAGGGCTCGTCACGGAGCTGCTCGAACGAGAGCTCTCCGTGGACTCCCATGCGGTCGTCTACGCCTGCGGCCCGGCCGGGATGCTCGAGGGAACGCGTGCGATCTGCGAGCGCAGCGAGGTCCCCGCGCAGCTTGCGCTCGAGGCCGGCATGGCCTGTGGCTTCGGCGCCTGCTTCGGCTGCGTGGTGCCCAGGCGCGGCGGCGGCTATCTGCGCGTCTGCGTCGACGGGCCCGTGATCGACGCCGCGGAGCTCGAGCGCGTGGACGCCCACGCAGGAGCGCCCGCGTGACCCATGGCGGAACACCATCGATGCGGGGAGTAGGTAGGTGAGCGTCGAGTTCTGCGGGCTGCGCCTCGCTCATCCCGTCATCAACGGCTCCGGCACGTTCGATGCGATCGCCGCCCGGCAAGCCTTCGGGGAGCCGCTGGCGGCCGCCTTCCCGTTCGCGGCGTATGTCTCGAAGACGATCACGCTGGAGCCGCGGGCGGGTAACCCGCCGCCGAGGCTCTGGGAGACGCCCGCCGGGCTCGTCAACTCGATCGGCCTGCCGAACAAGGGACTCGCCGCCTACCTCGCCGAGGATCTGCCCCAGCTGAGCGGCTTCCAGGGCGATCCCCTCGCCTCGCCCGACGGCGCCTCCCACCCGGTGCCGGTCATCACCAACGTGATGGGGCCCACCGGCGAGGAGCTCGCGAGGCTGGTCGAGGCCTGCGACGAGCCCGCCGCGATCGCCGCGATCGAGCTGAATGTCTCCTGCCCGAATGTCAGCACCGGGCTGGACATCGGCGCCGATCCCGTCTACCTCGAAGCCGTGATCGCGGCGCTGCGCGACCGCACCGCCAAGCCGCTGATCGTCAAGCTCACGCCGAACGCCGCCGACGTGCCCGCCTGCGCACAGGCGGCCGAGGCGGCCGGGGCGGATGCGGTCTCCCTGATCAACACCCTGCGGGCGAGCGCGCTCGCGCCGGGCCGCGCCGGCGCGCGGCCCTGGCTCGGCGGCGGCACGGGCGGCCTCTCCGGGCCGGCGATCCGGCCGGTCGCCCTGGCCCAGGTGGCGGCCGTGGCCGAGCGAGTTTCGATCCCCGTCGTAGGAATGGGCGGCGTTCAGAGCTCGAGCCACGCCCGCGACCTGCTCGACGTGGGTGCCACGCTCGTCGCCGTGGGCACCGAGAGCTTCCGCGATCCCGCTGCCGGTGCGAGGATCGCCGCAGGGCTCATCTAGGGTTCACCCTCACCGAAAACCCCTGCAAACATTGGGCGTACCGTCCAGCAACCTCGATCCCTCTACACCTCAGCCTGAGGTCCAGGTGAATTCGACGTTTTTTTGGCGCAGGCGGCTCGGAGGTGTGTAGACTCGCCGCCCATGGTGACGGCTACCGGCAGCACGTCCACGAACACCTCGACCGCACCCGAGCGGTCGCTGAACCAGAGGATGGACGCGCTGGCCCGGGCCAACGAGATCCGCATCCAGCGTGCTCAGCTCAAGCGCGACCTGAAGTCGGGGCGCCGCTCGATCCACTCGCTGCTCCTGGACCCCCCGGAGTACGTCGAGACGGCCAAGGTCTTCGACATGCTGTTGGCCGTTCCGAAGTACGGCCGCGTGAAGGTCAACAAGATCCTCGTGCACTGCCGCATCGCTCCCAGCAAGACGATCGGCGGGCTCTCCGAGCGGCAGCGAAGCGAGCTGATCTCGCTGCTCCACCACTAGGACGCCGGGCGCCGGCGCAGGCCGGTTCGGCGATCTGAGCGAAGCGAGTGTCAAGCGGCCGACCGCCGAGCGCATAAGTAGCCTCCCCCGACCGTGGCGCGCGTCTTCGTCATAACCGGACCCTCGGGGGTCGGCAAGGGCACCCTGATCAGGGGGCTGATGGAGCGCTTGGGGGAGCTCGAGCTGTCCGTGTCCGCGACCACCCGGCCGCCCCGGCCCGGTGAGCGCGACGGCGTCGACTACCACTTCCTGACCCCTGAGGAGTTCGACCGCCGCGTAGCCGCGGGCGACTTCGTCGAGCACGCGGACTACGCGGGCCGGCGCTACGGCACGCTTCGCTCCGAGCTCGAGGGTCGTCTCGCCGAGGGCGTGCCGGTGGTCCTGGAGATCGAGGTCCAGGGGGCGCGGCAGGTACGCCAGGCGATGCCCGAGGCCGTCCAGGTCTTCATCGCGCCGCCGTCACTCGAGGCGCTCCGCACACGTCTCATCGGCCGCGGAACCGACGACGCCGACGAGGTGGCACGACGTCTGGAGGTCGCCGAGCAGGAGCTCGCCGCCCAGCCCGAGTTCGCCCACGTCGTCGTCAACGATCGCCTCGACGAGGCGCTCGACGAGCTCGTCGAGATCGTCCGCGGCAGCGGCGGCTGAGCCACGAGGGTTTGGCCGGGCGACCGGCATCAGAGACAAGCCGCCGCCGGCGACGCGCTCGTGGTGCGCCCAGCCCTGCAGCTAGACTGAGTGGGCACTTCCCCTTACAGAGAGGCCACTCCGCAACCATGATCTCCCCCCGCATCGACCGCCTGCTCGAGCAGGTCGACTCGAATTACGCCAGCGTGATCGTCGCCGCCAAGCGCGCACGGCAGATCAACAGCTACTACCACAACCTCGGCGAGGGGACCTTCGACGAGTTCCCGCCGCCGATGGTCGATACGGCCTCGAAAAACTACCTCACGATCGCCCTCGAGGAGGTAGCTGCCGGGAAGATGAAGTACCACTATCGATAGGCTCCGCGGGTCCGCCGCCGTTTAACAGCCCTGTTTGCGGACTCGCGACTCGCGAGCGGGGGCCGCGTGCTTACGTGAGCTGGCGGCGGGGGGCCCGTTGTGCCGCACTAGGCAGTGCATGCGGATGCGGCTAGGCAGGGCATGCGGACCCTTTTAAGAGAGGTTGATAGCAGTGGTATCTACGCGTCAATACCATTGCTATCGAGCGCGTTCAAAGGACAGTCTCGGTGCATCCCCGGCCGATGACACCGTCGGGCCAGCGCTTGCGGTCAGGCGCATGGGCGCCGACAATCGATAGCGAATGGCACGCATCCTGCTTGGCGTCACCGGCGGCATTGCCGCCTACAAGGCCCTCGAGCTGATCAGGCTCGCTACGGGTGCGGGCCACTCCGTGCGCGTGGTGCAGACGCCCACGAGCCGTCGCTTCGTGGGTGCCGCGTCCTTCGCCGCGCTGAGCGGCGGCCCGGCGCTCTGGAGTGAGTTCGCGCGGGATCCGATGCGGGGAGCCTTCCCCGACCAGCCGCTGCCCGAGCACGAGCCGATCAACCATCTCGAGCTGATCGCCAACGCCGACGTGTTCGTGATCGCTCCTGCCTCGGCGAACACGATCGCCAAGCTCGCCGCTGGCCTGGCCGACAACCTCCTGACGAGCTGCGCGCTGGCCGCGGAGTGCCCGCTCGTGATCGCTCCCGCGATGAACAACCGGATGTACGAGCACCCGGCCGTGCAGGAGAACCTGGCGACGCTACGCCGCCGCGGGGCGAGGATCGTCGAGCCGGGAGTGGGCCGGCTGGCGTCCAAGGGGGAGGAGGGGGTGGGCCGCCTCGCCGAACCCGCCGAACTGCTCGCGGCCGCCGAGCGGGCGATCGCAGAGGGCACCCCGGCAGAGCACGCCGGCGACCCCGCCGCCGACGGCCACGGAGCCGCTCGCGACGTGGACCCGGGAGGCCTTGGCGGCGTGCGGGTGCTGATCACCGCGGGGGGTACGCGTGAGCCGATCGACAGCGTGCGCTTCATCGGCAACAGCTCCTCCGGTCGCATGGGCCTGGCGCTTGCCGCGGTCGCACAGGAACGCGGCGCCGAGGTGACGCTGATCGCCGCCAACGTGCCGCTCCCGTCCGCCGCCGGCGTGCGGCGCCGCGATCTCCGCACCGCGGCCGAGCTGCAGAGCGCCTGCGAAGAGGAGTTCGATGGCTGCGACGTGCTGCTGATGGCAGCCGCCGTCGCGGACTTCACTCCGGCGGCCATCGAGGGGAAGATCAAGAAGGGGGGACTGGAGCGCCTGGAGCTCGTACTCGAGCCCACGGTCGATGTGATTACGTCTCTCTCGAAGCGCCGCCACGCCGGCCAGACGCTCGTGGCGTTCGCCGCCGAGCACGGCGCCGAGGGGCTGCAGAGCGCCCGTGGCAAGCTCGCCGCGAAGGGCGTCGACGCGATCGTCTTCAACGACATCTCCAGCGACGGCATCGGCTTCGACTCGAGCGAGAACGAGGTGACGATCCTGACCGCCGCCGCGAGCAACGGCGCCCTCGATGAGCGATACGTGCCGCGTGCGGGCAAGGAGAAGATCGCAGCGAAGATCCTCGACGCCGTCGAAGAGCTTCGCGCAGCCCTCTAAATTGTTTCGATGGACAACGTGTACGAGCTCTACAGGCGCGGCTGCGAGCTGCTCGAGCACGGCGACCATCAGGCGGCGATCGTGCCACTCAGTCGCGCCCGCGATCTCGAGCCCGACAAGGCCTCGATCCGCGAGGCGCTCGGCCGCGCGCTGTTCCACGCTCAGCGCTACGAAGGGGCCGCAGCGGAGTTCCAGGCGATCGCCTCGACGGCCCCGACGAACGACTACGCGCTGTTCTGCCTGGGCCGCGCGATGCAGCAGCTCGGACGTCACCACGAGGCCTGCAAGCCGCTCGCGCTGGCGTGCTCCCTGCGCCCCGAGCGCAAGGACTACAGGCTCTACCGCGACCGGGCGCGGCGCGACGCAGAACGAGCCTGACTGCACGACGCAGAACGGGCCTGACTGCGCGACGCAGACGGGCCTCAGGCCGGCATGGAGCGCCGGCCGATTCCTTCCCTCTCCTTGTAAACGCGGGACCCCTCCGATGCTATGCTCGATCGACAGCTTTCGTGTCGTCGCTCGCGCGGCGGCAGCAGTTCCGAGAGTGGGCGCCCGCCCGCTTTTTTTGCGTAAGGACCAGATTGAAAGACCCGATGAACACGCTCCAGACAGAGATCGAACAGCGGCTCGCAGACACCGAGCCCGAGATCGAGGTGCTCCTCGCCGAGGTGCTCGGCGGGCGCAGCCTGCGCGTCTTCATCGACCATCCCGACGGCGTCGACCTCGCGATGTGCGAGCGGGTCACGGTGCTGCTGAACGACATGCGGGAGCGCTACTCGCTGGAGGTCTCCTCTCCGGGTAGCGAGCGGCCGCTGACGAAGCCCGCGCACTTCCGGCGCTTCGTCGGGCGCAAGGCGCGGGTCCGCGTCCGCCACCCCCGCCCGCTCCGTCCAGCCGGAGCCCGCGAGGGCGAGGCGAGGCCCGTGCGCAGTTTCACCGGAGAGCTCGTGGGAGCCTCCGAGGAGGAGGTCACGCTGGCCGCCGATGGGGGCGTCATCGCGATCCCCTACTCGGAGATCCGTCGTTCGAACCTGATCGAGGAGTAAGAGAGAAGAGTTATGTCACGCGAAATCCTTGAGGCCATGTACGCGCTCGCGCGCGAGAAGGGCATCGAGCCGGAGAAGCTGATGGTCGCGCTCGAGGACGCGCTGCTGTCCGCCTACAAGAAGCAGCCCGGGTCGGCGAAGTACGCGCGCGTCGAGATGGACCGCGAGACGGCCGACTTCCGCGTGATCGAACTGATCATTCCGGAACGCCTCGAGGCCCACCTGATCGTCGAGACGATCGACGAGGAAACGACGATCGACCCCGAGACCGGGGAGATGCGCGAACCCGAGGACCCGGAAATCGACCCGAAGAAGTTCGCCGAATACCGCGACCAGATCGACGAGCGGGACGTGACCCCCGACGACTTCGGCCGGATCGCCGCGCAGACCGCCAAGCAGGTGATCCTGCAGCGCATCCGCGAGGCGGAGCGGGACATGATGTACGAGGAATACCGCGACCGCGTCGGCGAGCTGATCACCGGCATCGTGCAGCAGTCCGACTCTCGCTACACGCTCGTCCAGCTGCGCGAACGCGTGGAGGCGCTGCTGCCCAAGTCCGAGCAGGTCGACGGCGAGCGCTACGACCACTCGCAGCGGATCAAGGCCGTCATCAAGGAGGTCTCGCCCTCCACGAAGGGACCCGCGATCATCGTCTCCCGGCGCGACCCGGAGCTGATCAAGAAGCTCTTCGAGCTCGAGGTGCCGGAGATCGCCGACGGGCTCGTGGAGATCGCCAACGTCGCCCGCGAGCCGGGCTATCGTTCGAAGATCGCGGTCGTCTCCCACACCGACGGAGTCGACCCGGTCGGCGCCTGCGTTGGGCCGCGCGGCTCGCGCGTGCGCATGGTCGTCTCCGAGCTGCGCGGCGAGAAGATCGACATCATCCCCTACAACGAGGAGCCCGCGCGGTTCGTCGCCAAGGCGCTCTCGCCGGCGCGCGTGCGTGAGGTGCTGGTCGACGACGAGGCCAAGCAGGCGACCGTGATCGTGCCCGACGACCAGCTCTCGCTGGCGATCGGCCGGGAGGGACAGAACGCACGGCTGGCGGCACGTCTGACCGGCTGGCGCGTGGACATCCGCTCGGAGACCGAGTTCGCCGCCGAGGAGGCCGAGCACGGCTACGAGGAGGAGGAGGTGCAGGGCCGCTGCGCGGCGGTCCTCTCCAACGGACGGCGCTGCCCCAACGCCGCGCTTCCCAACTCCCGGTATTGCGGCCTGGAAACCCACCAGGCGCTCGCGAACATCGACAGCGACAACATCGGCGACCTCGCCGTGACCGGCTCGGAGGCCCCCGCGGACGCGCCGCTCGAGACGCCCGCCACCGACGAGGAGGTGCTGGCGCTCGCCGAGGAGCCGACGGAGGCCGGCGCGGAGGCGGCTGAAGAGGCCGCCGGCGAGACGCTCGTCCCCGAGGACGTCCCCGCGCGCGCCGTCGATGTCGCCGTGGAGGTCGGCCCGCTGGGCGAGACCGAGGCGGCCGTGATCGCGCCCGAGCCGACCGAGGACGGAGCGGAAGCCGAAGAGGAGCTCGCCGAGAAGCTCGAGGCGGAACCTGCAGACCTCGCCGCGGAGACAGGCGCTCCGCCCGAGGCCCTTGGCAGGCCCCAGGACGCCGCCGAGGAGGCGGCGCCATAGCTCCCCGAGCCGACCGGCGAACGACATCGAGCCGGACCGCCGCGCACGCCGAGGGGCCTGTGCGCACATGCGTGGGCTGCGGCCGAGAAGCGCTCAAGAGCGAGCTTCTGCGCGTCGCCCTCGGCGGCCACGCCGCCGCCGGAGGCCCGAGCTTGGCCGTGCTCGACCGCGACGGTCGCCTCGGCGGTCGCGGCGCCTACCTGTGCCGCGCTGCGGCAGGTGATCGTCCGCGCTCGGAGTGCCTGGCCGCCGCGATGCGACGGGGCGCCTTCGCGCGGGCGCTGCGTGCAAAGGTGGCGCTCGACCCCAAGCTCGTAGAATCGGTGGGTCGATGAGCAAGAAGCGCGTACACGAGATCGCCAAAGAGCACGGCATCAGCAGCAAGGAGCTGCTCGAGAAGCTCGCCGCTGCCGGCGTGCAGGCCAAGGCCGCCGCCTCCTCAGTGGAGGAGGACGCGGCACTGAAGGCGCTCGGCCTCAGCGCCCCGGCAGCCAGCAACGGCGCCGCCGCGACCACGAAGGCGCCGCCCGCAGAGAAGCCCGCCGCGGCGAACGCCTCGGCCGCCCCTGCGAAACCCGAATCCGCCGCGCCCTCACAACCCGCCGCCACCGCGCCCGCAGCGAAAGCCGGCGCGCCGGAGCGCCCGCAGCCTCGGGCCGAAGGGCCCAACCAGGCCGGCCCTGCCGAGGCCCGCACCACGCCGCCCCCTCCCGCAGCCCAGGCCGCGCCGCCGGCGCCCGCCGGCGCTGCGCAGTCCGCGGCGACGCCGGCCGGCGATCGCGTCCGTCCGACGCGCGATTCGCGCACCGGTGAGCGCACACCCGGCGACATCGGGCCCGGTGGCCGGCGCCGCGTAGTGATCGACTCGCAGGCCTCCCGGCGCCAGCAGGGGGGACCGTCCAACCAGCCGCAGCGGCGACCGCGCCGCGGACGCCGCCGCCGCGGCACCTACGACGAGACGATCGCCCCGATCGACACGGCCGCCCAGGAGGCCACGGACCTGATCCGCGTGAACTCCGGCTCGACCGTGAAGGGCGTCGCCGAGTACCTCGGCGTCGCGATACCCGAGATCATCAAGAAGCTGATGTCGCTCGGCGAGATGGCGACGCTCACGCAGACCCTCTCCGACGACGCGATCCAGGTGCTCGCCGACGAGTTCGACAAGCGGATCGAGATCGTCCACGCGGCCGACGACGTCGAGGTCGAGCCGGTCTACGAGGACAGCGAGGAGGAGATGGTCGAACGGCCGCCGGTCGTGACGATCATGGGACACGTCGACCACGGCAAGACCTCGCTCCTCGACGCGATCCGCGAGACCGAGGTGGTCGCCGGAGAGGCCGGGGGGATCACCCAGCACATCGGCGCCTACCAGGTTCGCCATGCCGGCAAAGAGATCACCTTCCTCGACACGCCCGGCCACGAGGCCTTCACGGCGATGCGCGCCCGCGGCGCCAGCGTCACCGACCTGGCGGTGATCGTCGTCGCCGCGGATGACGGCGTCAAGCCGCAGACCGAAGAGGCGATCGACCACGCGAAGGCCGCCGAAGTGCCGATCGTGGTGGCGGTCAACAAGATCGACAAGGAGGGCGCTCAGCCCGAGCGGGTCCGCACGGAGATGACCCAGCACGGCCTGCAGCCCTCGGACTGGGGCGGGGAGACCGAGTTCGTCGACGTCTCCGCGAAGACCCACCAGGGGCTCGACTCGCTGCTCGACACGATCCAGATCGTCACCGACCTCGAGGAACTGCGCGCCAACGCCGGCGCCGAGGCCTCCGGCGCGGTGATCGAGTCCAAGCTCGACCCCGGCCGCGGTCCCGTCGTGACGGTCCTGATCCAGCGCGGCACGCTGCGCGTCGGCGACGCGCTCGTCGCGGGCGCCAACTTCGGACGCGTTCGCGCGATGCACGATTTCAACGGCGCGAAGATGAAGCGCGGCACGCCGGGAGAGCCCGTCGAGGTACTCGGCTTCGACGGCGTACCGGAGGCCGGGGAGCACGTGCGGGTGGTGGAGAACGAGCGCCGCGCGCGCCAGCTCGCGGGTGAGCGCGCCAACCGGCTGAAGACCGAGGCGCTCGCTCGCCGCTCGGGCCGGAAGGTGTCCCTCGAAGACGTCTTCAAGCTCGCCCAGGAGGGCACCGTCCAGGAGCTCGCGCTCGTCGTCAAGGCGGACGTGGCAGGCTCTCTGGAGGCGCTCGAGGACGAGATCGCGAAGCTGCCCCAGGATGAGGTGAACGTCAACATCGTGCACCGCGGCGTCGGTGGCATCAACGAGTCCGACGTGATGCTGGCCGCGGCCTCCGAGGGCGTGATCCTGGCCTTCAACGTGCGACCCGTCGGCGATGCCCGAGTGGTCGCCGACCGCGAGGGCGTGGAGATCCGCTCCTACTCGGTGATCTACCGGGCGATCGAGGAGCTGCGCGCGGCAATGCAGGGCATGCTCGCTCCCGAGGAGGTCGAGAGCACGATCGGCCAGGCCGAGGTGCGCCAGCTCTTCAAAGCGTCGCGGATCGGCACGATCGCGGGCTGCCAGGTCACGGAGGGCAAGGTCACGCGCGGCGCGCGGGTCCGTCTGGTCCGCGACGGCACCGTGATCTACGACACCACGATCGAGAGCCTCCGTCGGTTCAACGACGACGTCAAAGAGGTCACGAGCGGCTTCGAGTGCGGGATCGTGCTCGCCAACTTCCAGGATCTCAAGGAGGGAGACGTCCTCGAGACGTACGAGACGAGGCAGGTCGAGCGCGAGTTGGCGTCTTAGGCCTGACTGCGGAAACGGAAGGGACGCCGGGCTCGGCGAGGAATTGGAGAGTTGAAGATGGCCACGGGACGCATGCGTCGGGTCGACGAGGCGGTTCGCCAGGTCATCGGAGACGCCGTGGCATCAGAGCTGAAGGACCCTCGAGTGGGATTTGTGACCGTGACAGATGTGAGAACCAGCCGTGACCTGCGCCATGCGCGCGTGTACGTCAGCGTGCTCGGCGCCGCCGGAGGCCCCTCCGCGCCGCAGGAGCGCGATGACAGCCTCGACGGGTTGCGCAGCGCCCACGGGTTCCTGCAGGGCCGCATAGCGCAGGAGCTTCACCTCAAGCGGACGCCCGCTCTCGAGTTCTTCTACGACGACACCACCGACCGGGCAATGCGCCTCGAGCGGCTGATCGAGCGGCAGGGAAGATGAGCGTGAGCACCGACGGCAAGGCCGCGCGAGAGATGGTCCTCGCGCGTCTGCGCGAGGACACCAGCTTCGTGCTCGTCACCCACGAACACCCCGACGGCGATGCGCTCGGCTCGCTGATCGGCATGCAGGGCCTGCTCAGCGCCCTCGGCAAGCGCTCCGAGATGTTCATCTCGCCGGAGGATCTGCCGCTGCCCCGCGAGTACCGGGCGCTGCCGCTCGCTCCATTGATTGAGCAGCCCCCCGCCGACATCCACGAGCGGACCGTGATCTTCCTCGACTGCGGCAACATCGACCGCATCGCCGCAGACGAGCTGCGGGGCGGCGCGCACCTGCTGAACATCGACCACCACCACGACAACACCGGGTTCGGGACGCTGAACCTCGTCGAGCCCGGAGCCTCATGCACCGCCGAGATCGTCTGGGACCTGATGGGCGGGCTCGGCGTGGCCCCCACTCCGGAGGTCGCCGAAGCGCTGTACATCGGCCTGATCACCGACACGGGCCGCTTCATGTACGAGAACACCACGCCACGCTCCCACCGCATGGCCGCCGCCCTGCTCGAAGCGGGCGTCGACGTGCCGCTGGTCTACCGGCACCTGTACGAGGACATGCCGGCCGGGAAGCTGACGCTGCTGGGGCTGGCGCTCGCGCAGTTGGAACGCTACGACGACGGAGAGCTGACGATCGCCTCGCTGAGCGCCGAGGACTTCCGCTCCGCGGAAGCCGAAGAGAGCTACTCCGAGGGGATCATCGATCAGCTTCGCGCGCTTCGGGGCACGAAGGTCGCGGCGCTCGTCAGGGAGCTCTCGAGCGGCGAGCGCAAGGGCCAGCACAAAGTCTCGCTGCGGGCGACCGACGACGAGGTCGACGTGTCGGTGATCGCCCGCGCCCAGGGAGGCGGGGGGCATCGTCGCGCGGCGGGCTTCACGACCGACCTCGACGCCGTGGAGCTCCTCTCCTTCCTGCGCGGCGCGATCGCCGAACAGCTCCACGCTCAGCACGACGGCGCCACCCCGGCGCCCGCCTGAGCACGGACGCCGGCCGCCTCGGCGGGCAGGCGCGGACCACGATGGACGGCGTCCTCCTGATCGACAAGCCCGCAGGCATCAGCTCTCACGACGCCGTCGCGGCCGTGCGACGGGTGCTCGGCGGCAAGCGCGGGCGGGGCGGGATCAGAGTAGGACACGCCGGGACGCTCGACCCTTTCGCGACGGGCCTGCTGCTGATCCTGATCGGGCGGGCGACGAAGTCCCAGCAGCTGCTGATGGGGCTGCCCAAGAGCTACGAGACGACCGCTCGCCTCGGCGCCATTTCGACGACGGGGGATCCCGAGGGGGAGGTCTCGGAGACCGGCCGGATCCCGCCCGACCCGCCGCTCCTGCCCACCGGCGAGATCCGCCAGCGCCCGCCCGCTCACTCTGCGATCAAGATCCGCGGCGAGCGCGCCTACCGGCGGGCACGCCGGGGCGAGGTCCTCGAGATGCCCGAGCGGATCGTCACGGTGACACGCTTCGAGCAGCTCTGGCGCGAGCCGGGTCCGCCGGGAGAGGGGCCGCGTGCGGGCTTCGCGATCGAGTGCGGCTCGGGCACCTACGTGCGCTCTCTGATCGCAGATCTCGGCGATGCCTACTGCCTGGAGCTGCGCCGCACCGCGATCGGCCCGTTCAAGGTCGCAGACGCGATTCCGCCGCCGCCGCGCGGGGCGAGCTGGCCCGAGCCTCCACCGGGCCCCGGCTTCCTCGCGCTCGCGGAAGCGCTCGCGCTGGCCGGAGCGCAAGACGGCTGATCCTCGCGGCATCTAGGCTTTGGCCCCGTGAAGGTCACTCGCCTGCCCGACGTCGAGCGCCGGGCCGAGCGCAGCGTCGCCGTCGGCACGTTCGACGGCGTCCACCTCGGCCACCGCGAGGTCATCGCCGGCGCCGACAGCGTGCTGACGTTCGACCCCCATCCGGTCTCCGTGGTGGCGCCCCAACACACGCGGAAGCTCCTCACGACGCTCGAGCGCAAGGCCGAGCTGGTCGCCTCGCTGGGGGTCGAGGAGATGATCGTGATCCCGTTCGACCGGGAGTTCGCCGCGCTCAGCGCAGCTGCGTTCATCGACGAGGTGCTGGTCGAGACGCTCGATGCCCGCCAGGTGTCGATCGGCGAGAACTTCCGCTTCGGCCACCGGGCACAGGGCGACCCGCCGCTGCTCGCCGCCGACGGGCGCTTCGAGACGATCGTCCACCCGCTGCTGGAGGTCGACGGCGAGATCGTCTCCTCGAGCCACATCCGGGGGCTGCTGGGCGCCGGCGAGGTGTCCGAGGCCAACCGCCTGCTCGGCTACGTGTTCGAGCTCGCGGGCGTGGTTGCCCATGGCGACGAGCGTGGACGCGAGCTCGGCTTCCCGACCGCCAACATCGTCCCCGACGAGGATCTCGCGTGCCCCGGCCACGGCGTCTATGCGTGCCTGGCCGACGGCCGCCCGGCTGCCGTCAGCATCGGCGTGCGCCCAACCTTCCAGACCGGCAGGGGCGAACTCATCGAGGCCTACATACTCGACTTCGAGGGTGACCTCTATGGCTCCACGCTGACCTTGCAGTTCCTCGAGCGGCTTCGTGGAGAGCGCCGCTTCGACAGCGCCGAGGCGCTCGTCGAGCAGATGCAATCCGACGTGCAGCAGACCCGCCAGATCGCCGCTTCCGCGGTCTGATCGCCGCCCGGGGTCTGCTACCGTGCCCGATCGATGACCGCCATCACCAGCGAGCGCAAGCGCGAGATCACGGCGCAGTTCGGCGCCAACGAGCAGGACACGGGCAACACCCGCGTCCAGGTCGCGCTGCTCACCGAGCGCATCAACCACCTCACCGAGCACCTGCGGGGCGCCAAAAAGGACCACCACTCGCGCCGCGGCCTGCTGATGCTCGTCGGCCGCCGCCGGCGCTTCCTCGACTACCTGCGCAGCACGGACCTCGAGGGATACCGCGAGTTGATCCAGCGGCTCGGCCTGAGGCGCTAGGCGCCCGGGGCGCGCGTGAGCGTCATCGAACCGGGCCGGCCGGCCCCCGACTTCACGCTCAAGACCGCCCAGGGGGAGGACTTCACGCTCCAGGACCTGAAGGGCCAGGGGACGGTGCTGGTCTTCTACCCGTTCGCCTTCAGCCCCGTCTGCACCGACCAGCTGCAGCTGTATGAGCCGTTGCTCGAGGACCTGGGCCGCCGGGGGCTGCGGCTCTACGGCGTCTCGTGCGACTCGCCGTGGTCCCAGAGCGCCTTCAAGGAGAAGCTCGGCGTGAGCAGCGAGCAGCTCTCGGACTTCGAGCCGAAGGGCGCCGCCAGCGCGGCGTTCGGGGTTCTGCATCCCGGGGGCTTCTCCCAGCGAGCGCTCGTGATCACCGGTCCCGAGGGCACCGTGCGGTGGAGCTACGAGGCCGATTCGCCGGGTGAGCTCCCCGGGCCCGACCTGCTCGCACAGGGCGTCGTCGAGGCCTTCGGCGACGGTTCGGCGGGCTGAACTGCGGGGCGGGCCGCGGGCTGTCGTTTCGGCCCCGCACGGGCTTGCGTCGCCGCGGAGCCGGGCCAGGACGTCCGCTAAGCTCCCTGCGTTCGGAAAATGAGAAAAAAGAATCGGACCGCCGACCGACGGGCGGAACAGGAAGGCAGTGAATATGAGTAGTGACGCACTTACGCGGGTCTCCGTGGAGATCGCTGGTAGCGAGATCTCGTTTGAGACCGGCAGGATGGCCAAGCAGGCCTCCGGCGCAGTTGTGGTCCGCCAGGGCGACACGATGGTCCTCTGTACCGCGGTGGCCGGCGGCCTCCGCGACGTGGATTTCCTCCCGCTGACGGTGGATGTCGAGGAGCGCATGTACGCCGCCGGCAAAATTCCCGGCTCGTTCTTCAAGCGTGAGGGCCGCCCGGGCGAGAAGGGCACCCTCACCGCGCGCATGATCGACCGCCCGATCCGGCCGCTGTTCCCGAAGGAATGGCGCTATGACACCCAGCTCGTGGCGATCCCGATCTCGATCGACCACGTCCACCCGTACGACATCCTTGCGATGAACGGCGCCTCCGCGGCGCTGATGATCTCCGACATCCCCCTGCCGACACCCGTCGGCGCCGTGCGGATCGGCAAGATCGAGGGCGACTTCGTCGTCAACCCGCCCGAGCCGGACCTGCTCGCGGCCGCCGAGACGCCCTCCGAGCTGGACCTGATCGTGGCCGGCACCGAGGAGGCGATCCTGATGGTCGAGGCGGGCGCCAACGAGATTCCCGAGGCGGAGATCCTCGACGCGCTCGACATCGCCCACGCTGAGATCAAGAAGCTCTGCGCGCTGCAGCGCGACCTCGCAGCGAAGGTCGGCAAGGCCAAGAAAGAGTTCGTGCCGATCCAGGTCGACCCGCAGCTGCTGCAGGAGATCCGTGCCTCCCACGGCGC
>DASWFM010000034.1:0-15055 GCA_036394235.1 Solirubrobacteraceae bacterium
GTCCCCGAACAGGTTCTCGGTGAGGATCACGTCGAAATGCCGCGGCGCGGCGACGAGCTGCATCGCGGCGTTGTCGACCAGCACGTGCTCGAGCTCGACGTTCGGGAACTCCTCGGAGTGGACCCGCATCACGGTCGCGCGCCAGAGGCGGCTGGTCTCGAGCACGTTGGCCTTGTCGACGCTCGATACCCGCCGGCGCGCAGCGCGGAACCCAACCCTGGCGATCCGCTCGATCTCCGCGACGGAATAGGCGCAGAGGTCGCTGGCCATCGCCTCCGTGCGCTGCTTCTCGCCGAAGTAGATGCCGCCCGTGAGCTCCCTCACGACCAGCAGGTCGGTCCCCTCGATCCGCTCGGGCCGCAGCGGCGAGGCGTCGTACAGAGCCGGGATCGGCTTGACGGGGCGGAGGTTCGCGTACAGGCCGAGGCCCTTGCGGAGCCCGAGCAGCCCCTGCTCGGGGCGCGGCGCATCCGGGTCGGTGGTGTCCCACTTCGGCCCCCCGACGGCCGCCAGCAGGACCGCGTCGGCGGCGCGACAGGCCTCCAGGACCTCATCGGTCAGGGCCGTGCCATGGGCGTCGATCGAGGTGCCCCCGAACAGGCGCTGGTCGAACTCGAAGTCGCCGAAGCGGGCCAGCAGCTCCAGCGTCGGGGCCATGATCTCCGGCCCGATCCCGTCGCCGGCGAGCGTGACGATGCGGTATGGCACGGGCGGCGACGCTACCAGGCGCGAGCCGACATCATGGCTACCAGGAGAGTCCGTGGTAGAGGGCCTGCACCCGCTCGATGCGCTCCTGTTCGTCGTACTCGTGCACCTCGCAGACGGGCGTCCCGTCCGCCCACTTGTAGGCGATCGCGACGGCGCGGACACCCGTGTAGACCTGTACGAGCTCGAAGCGCAGGCCGGGGAGGCGGGCGAGCCCCCGGGCGAAGTGCTCGCGCAGCCGCTCGGTTCCTTCGATGCGGCCGTCGGGGACGCCGAGGGTGTCGATCAGCGTGGGCGTGTGGAACACCACCTGAGGCGCGTACATCGACATGATCGTTTCGAGGTCGTGCTCGTTCCAAGAGGCGATCCACTCTTCGGCCAGTTCCCTGGCGCGCACCTCGCGCAGGCGTGGGAGGGTCATGGCCGGCTCACAACGCCGTCGTCGGTACGGGCTGCCAGGCGGCATCTTCCTCGCGCTGTCCTTCGAAGTCGGCAATGCCGGCTTCGAAGGACAGCGTGACGCCGATGTCGTCTAGGCCGTCGAGCAGCCGGCGGCGGATCTCGTGGTCGATCTCGAAGGGAACCTCCCTGGACTCGAAGCGGACCTCCTGGGCGCGCAGGTCGATCTGCCCGTTGCCGGCGTGGGCGAGTGCGCGGCAGTCCTCCTCGCTCATCACCACCGGCAGCAGCCCGATCTTGGTGCAGTTCGAGTAGAAGATGTCGGCGAAGCTCGGCGCGACGATCGCCTGGAAGCCGTAGTCCTGGAGCCCCCAGGGAGCGTGCTCGCGGGATGAGCCGCAGCCGAAGTTCTCGCCCGCAACGAGGATCGGGTTGGGCGGCAGGCTCCAGCCGGGCTCCTTCGCCCAGTCGAAGAACAGGAACTCGCCGAAGCCCGAGCGCTCGACGCGCTTGAGGAACTGCTTGGGCATGATCTGATCGGTGTCGACGTTCGAGCGGTCGAGGAAGCTGACGTTCCCGGTGATTGTCTCGATGGAGTCCACGGCCTTTCCTTTCACGAGGGCTGGTCGCTCATGACCAGTCCCGGATGTCGACGAAATGCCCCTCGATCGCCGCGGCGGCAGCCATCTGGGGGGAGACGAGGTGGGTACGCCCGCCGCGGCCCTGGCGTCCCTCGAAGTTGCGGTTGGAGGTCGAGGCGCAGCGCTCGCCCGGCTGGAGGATGTCGGGGTTCATGCCCAGGCACATCGAACAGCCGGCGACACGCCAATCGAAGCCGGCATCGCGGAAGACCTTGTCGAGACCCTCCTGTTCGGCCTGTTTGCGCACCTGCTGGGAGCCCGGCACGACCATCGCCCTGACCGAGGAGGCCACCTTGCGCCCCGCGACCACCTCGGCAGCGGCGCGCAGGTCGCCGATGCGGGAGTTGGTGCAGGAGCCGATGAAGACGCGGTCGAGGGCGATCTCCTCGATCGGCGTGCCCGGCTCGAGTGCCATGTAGTGCAGCGCCCGCTCGGTCTCCTCGCGGTCGGCGGGCGACTCGAAGTCCTCCGGGCCCGGCACCGCCTCGGTGACGGCGCGCACCATCCCGGGGTTGGTCCCCCAGCTGACCTGCGGCGAGATCGCGCCTGCGTCGATCGTGACCTCATGGTCGAAGAAGGCGCCCTCGTCTGTCGGCAGCGCCGACCAGGCGTCGGCGGCGCGTTCGAGCTCCGCGCCCGTGGGCGCACCGGGCCGCTCGGCGGCGGTGAACCATTCGAAGGTCGTCTCGTCGGGGGCGATCATGCCGGCACGGCCGCCGCCCTCGATCGTCATGTTGCAGACGGTCATGCGGCCCTCCATCGAGAGCGCGCTGATCGGCGCGCCGGAGTACTCCACGACGTGTCCGGTCATGCCGCCGACGCCGAGCCGGCCGAGGGTGCCGAGGATCAGGTCCTTGGCGGAGACCCCGAAGCCCAGCTCGCCCGTGTAGAGGATTCGCATCGAGCGGGCCTTGTGCTGGACCATGCATTGGGTGGCGAGCACGTGCTCGACCTCGCTGGTGCCGATGCCGAAGGCGAGCGCGCCGAAGGCGCCGTGGGTGGAGGTGTGGGAGTCGCCGCAGACGATCGTCATGCCGGGCTGGGTCACGCCCAGCTCGGGGCCGATCACGTGCACGATCCCCTGGCGGTCGGAGCCGAGCGAGTAGACGGGGATGCCGAACTCGTCGCAGTTGCGCTCGAGCGTTTCGACCTGCACGCGGGAGAGCTCGTCCTTGATGCGGGCGGCCACGGGCGTGCCGTCGGTGGGAGTGTTGTGGTCGGCGGTGGCGAGGGTGCGGTCGGGGCGGCGCACCTTGCGCCCGGCCAGGCGCAGCCCGTCGAAGGCCTGGGGGCTCGTGACCTCGTGGACGAGGTGCAGGTCGACGTACATCAGGCCGGAGCGCTCGCCGGCCACCTCGTGGGCCTCCCAGATCTTGTCGAACATCGTCTTCGGCATCTAGCTCCTCCTGAGGCCCGCGGAGACGAAAGCCAGGAAGGCGGCCTCGGCGGTCGTGGGGTTCTCGAAGTGGTGGGGCAGGTCGGCGTCGAAGGTCACGGTGTCGCCTTCCTGCAGCTCGTGACGGGCGCCGTCGAAGACGAGCACCACGCTGCCGCTCTCCACGAGTGCCGTCTCGCGGCTTCCCGGCTCGTGGATCGGCGGGTCATCCGGCGCACCGGTCGAGCCACCGGGCGCCAGCGTGTGGCGGGAGAGCTCCGCGCGCTGTCCGGGCTGGGGCGAGGTGAGCACCTCATAGCGATGTCCGCGCCTCGGGTTTCCACCGCGCTGGCGCCGAGCAACGCGCACGATCGTGACCGCGCCCTGCTCGTCCAATCGCAGCAGCTGGGAGAGACGCAGGTCGAGCCCCACAGCGATGCGAGCGGCGACGGTCAGCGTCGGGCTGGTCTCGCCGCGCTCCACCTGGGAGAGCATCGGGGCTGAGACGCCGGAGCGCTCGGCGAGGTCGCGCAGTGAAAGCCCCTCGGCCTCGCGCAGCGCTTTGACGCGTGCGCCGATCGCAACTGGATCGACGGTGCCGAGGACCTCGGCCGGCGCCGCGGCCCGCTTCTCGTGCTCCTTCACCGGCGTCATACGCCTGTACGTTATCACGGACAAAGAGAGGGAGAAGGGGCGACGTGCCGCGCGGGGCCGCTCGGGCCGCACGCGGCCTGATACGCCGCGAGTCGGACTGCGGGAGCGGGCCGAGCGAGCTGCCGGGGGCCGCGCCGCCAGACCCCCCGCGGCGGCTACGGCAGGGGACCGAGCGGCGTGCCCATGCCGGTCGGTCCGTCGTAGCCCTTCGCGCCGTGGCACAGGTATCGGGTGGTACAGCGGCCGTTGTTACCGGCCTTGGCATCGAACAGGTTCGGGGCGGAGTAGAACGCCCTGCCGCCGGGTTCTGCTCGCGAGGCGGCACTCGCATGCGCCTCGATCCCCGCGACGAGGGGCGAGCTGACGCTGGTCCCGCACAGGTCGATCCAACCGCCTTCCGTCGAATCGAAGACCGAGACGGGGGTCGCGCAGGCGGCCACAGCGGCAACGTCGTTGTCGGTGCGGCCCGTGCAGCCGCTGTCGGTCTGCCAGGTGGGCTTCGGCCGGATGCTGCAGCCGCTGCCGGTGCCCACGCCGAGTGAGCGTTCGCCCCAGACCTTCTCCTTGAAGCCGCGTGCGCTTGTCGCGTGCATCAGCGCGGTGCCGCCGATCGCGGCGACGGTCGGCAGCGAGGCGGGGAAG
Source organism: Solirubrobacteraceae bacterium (assembly GCA_036394235.1). Classification (GTDB taxonomy): domain Bacteria; phylum Actinomycetota; class Thermoleophilia; order Solirubrobacterales; family Solirubrobacteraceae; genus Palsa-744. The sequence goes on from DASWFM010000034.1 coordinate 4,417, forward strand.
CTCGGCGAGGCTGAGAAGACGAGTTCGTTGTCGTAGCCGTAGTCCCCGGAGGAGACCGACACGAAGATGCCCGGATGGTTCCAGTCCGGCGCCGCTTCGCCGCATTCCGGTTCGCATTCTTCTTCGGCGAGCCCGTAGCTGTTGGAGATCTCGGTGGCGCCCATCGCCGCCGCGCGGTTCACGGCCGCGCCGAGTGCGTCCCAGGTTTCTGCTTCGGCGCTGACGAGCACGAGGTGGCATTCGGGGCACGCGGCCGAGACCATGTCGAGGTCCAGCGCGTCCTCCGGTTCCCATTCGGTGAACCCGTGGTTGGCCGGGGCGCCGCCTTCGGAGTTGGTGATCGTCAGGCAGCCGCTCGCGGCCGTGCACGGCGGAAGACCGTAGTGCGCGCGGTATTTGGCGAGGTCTTTTTCGGCCTGTTTGTAGGCGAAGGCCTCGATCACGGCGATCGTCTGGCCGGCGCCGCCGGTGGCGGGAATCCCGTAGGCCCGGCGCAGTTCTTCGGGGTCGATGCCGCCTTCTTCGCCTCCCCCTTCGGGTTTTTTCCCGGCGAACACCGCCGCGTGGGAGCCGGGGGCGGTCGCGGGCAGCGGGTCGACGACCGCGTCGCACAGGCCATGGGCGCACGCCCAATGCGGCTCGCCGGCTGCCGCACGGCTGGTCGAGATGCCGCGGGAGGACGGTCGCGTAGGCGCAGCGAAGGACGCTGTGGCCCCCGCGAGCGCTGCGATCAGCGCGGAAGCGAGCGCCGCGATGCTCCGGATCGTCGTGTGCCTGCGCGTCGCTTGCACCTGCTGCTCCCTCGGGTACCCGCCGTCAACGTAGCGTCAAACCCGGCGGGCCCGCGACAGTTGCGGCTACGGCGTCGGCTCGGGAAGCCCGATAGCGTCCGGCGCCTGCGCCCGTGCCCGCGCCACCGAGAGCGCCCGCACGTAGGCCCGGGCGGCTGCGTCGATGATGTCGGTCGAGATGCCCTGGCCGGCACCGGTCGCTCCGTCGAGCTCGAGCACGACAGAGGCCTCGCCGAGCGCGTCCTGGCCCTCGGTGACCGCGCCGATCGTGAACTCGCTGAGCACCGGCGCCGTCGCGGTCGCGGCGTTGATCGCCTGGAAGATCGCGTCGATCGGCCCGTCGCCGATGAACGAGCCGGTAACCGACGTCCCGTCGGGCAGCGTCACGCCGACCTTCGCGTGGGGTGAGCGGCGTGAGGAGGACTCGACCTCGAACGAATCCAGCGAGTAGCCGGTGATCTCCTCACGCAGCTCGTCGGTGACGAGCGCCTCGAGGTCCATCGCGGTCACCTGCTTCTTGCGGTCGGCGATCTCCTTGAAGCGCTTGAAGGCGATGTTCAGCGCCTGACCGTCGACCTCGAAGCCCATCTCCTCGAGCGCTTTGCTCAGGGCGTGCCGACCTGAGTGCTTGCCGAGCACGATCGAGTTGCTGCGCAACCCGACGGTGGTCGGATCCATGATCTCGTAGGTCTCGCGCTCCTTGAGCACGCCGTCCTGATGGATGCCGGACTCGTGCGCGAACGCGTTGCGCCCCACGATCGCCTTGTTCGGCTGCACCGCGTAGCCGCTCAGGCGCGAGACCAGGCGGCTTGTGCGGGCGATCTCGGTCGTGTCGATTCCAGTCCACAGCGAGAGCGTGGGCTCGCGCGTGTGCAGCAGCATCACGATCTCCTCGAGCGAGGCGTTGCCGGCGCGCTCGCCGAGTCCGTTGATTGCGCTCTCCACCTGCCGACACCCCGCTTGCAGGCCGGCCAGCGAGTTCGCGACCGCCATCCCTAGATCGTCGTGGCAGTGCACCGAGACGGTCACGTCCCGCAATCCGGGAACGAGGCGGTAGAGCTGCTCGAACATCGCGGTGTACTCCGCCGGCATCGTGTAGCCGACGGTGTCGGGGAGGTTGATCGTGCTCGCGCCCTCGTCGAGCGCGACCTGGATCACCTCGGCCATGTACTCGATGTCCGAACGCGAGGCATCCTCCAAAGAGAACTCGACGTCGTCGGTGTACTCCCGCGCCTGCGAGACAGCCGCCCGAACCTGGCCGATCACGTCCTCGCGCGTTGTCTGCAGCTTGCGCTCGATGTGGATGTCGCTGGTCGCGATCACCATGTGGATGCGCCGACGCTCGGCGTCTCGAACCGCGTTCCAAACGGCATCGATGTCCTGCTTGACAGTCCTCGCCAGCCCGCAGATCACCGGTCCTTCGACCTCGCGCGCGATCGCCTGCACGGACTCGAAGTCGCCGGGCGAGGTGATCGGGAAGCCGGCCTCGATGATGTCGACGCCGAGGCGCGCCAGCTGATGGGCGATCTCGAGCTTTTCCTGCTTGTTCAGGGAGATCCCAGGCGACTGCTCCCCGTCGCGCAGGGTCGTGTCGAAGATCAGGACCCGGTTCGCCGGGTCGCGCTGCTGCGGAGGGTGCTGCCGGGTGCTGTCACTCATGTCGCTCGTGCTCCTTCTTTGTCTCGCTTGCCGTTCCTCTCTGCTGGGTTTGCGGCTACGCGGCCGCCACGCGCTATTCCCCCCGGAGGGGGAGCAGGAGAAGGGCGAGAAGCGAGAACTGCTGCGACATTCAGGCGGAGATTAGCACCAGCGCGACCAGCCGTGAGACGTCGACGTGGGCGCCTCTGGTGCGCAGCTCAGGGCGTGAGCACGACCTTCCCGAGGTTCCGCCGCTCGACGATCATGCTCTGGGCGGCGCCCGCTTCCTCGAAGGGAAAGACGCCGGCTACGACCGGCTCGATCGAGCCGTCGTCGAGCATCGCCTGGAGCGGCTCGATCCACGGCCGCAGTGTGCCCTTGTCCTTCCAGAGCGTCAGCATGTTCAGCCCGATCACGGCCTTCGATTCAGACATCTGCTTGATCAGCCCGAAGCGCGGCATGCGCAGCACGGCGCGTAGCGCGGTGATCAGGTTCCGCCGCTCCCCGGATACGACCGACGAAGCGCCGAAGCACACCAGCCGCCCACCGGGCGCGAGCAGGTCGTAGCTGGTCCTGAAGCTCTTGCCGCCGACGGCGTCGAGGATCACGTCGAAGCGACCGATCCCGCGGTGCCAGCCGGCCTGGTTGTAGTCGAGCGCACGGTCGACGCCGAGCTCGAGGCAGCGCTCGTGCTTGGCGGGGGAGGCCGTGCCGAACACCTCTGCGCCGGCGCGCTTGGCGATCTGCGTTGCCGCGATGCCGACGCCGCCGCCGGCGGAGTGCACCAGCACGCGCTCGCCGGGCTGCAGCGAGCCGTAACCGATCATCCCCGCCCACGCGGTCGCGTAGTTGACCGGGATCGCGGCGCCCTGCTCGAAGCTGAGCCGCTCCGGCAGGGGGACCACGTCGCTCGCCGAGACGACGACCTGCGACGCGTAGCCGCCGAACTGCGTGCCGGCCAGCACCCGTTGTCCGGGCGCGAGCGCATCGACCCCCTCCCCCACTTCGAGGATCGTCCCGGCCACCTCGTAGCCGACGACGCACGGCGTCTTCGGGGCGTCGGCATAAAGCCCCATTCGTGCCATCACGTCGGCGAAGTTGATGCCCGCCGCGGCGACCTGGATGCGCACCTCTCCGGGACCCGCCACGGGATCGGGCCGCTCCTGCACCTGCAGTACGCCCGGTCCGCCGTGCTTGGTGATCACCACCGCTCTCATCGCCGCGTGAGACTAGCCGATAGCTGCGAGCCGCTGTGGGAGCCTGCCAACAGCGCGGCGCGCTCAGCGAAGCGGGTTAGGGGGCGAGCTCGACCGACCAGCCGTCGGCGAAGCCGTCTGAGGCGACGATCTCCTTGACGACCTCGTCGCGCACGGGCGCGTCGGTCGTGACGACCATCGTCGCCCTGGGCTGCTCCCCGCCGCCGTCGCCGTCGGGGGTGTGGCCGACGGCGGCCGATGAGATGTTGATGCCGTGCTTGCCGAAGATCGTGCCGACGCGGCCGATCATCCCCGGCAGGTCGTCGTAGCGGAACACCGTCACGTAGCGCTCGAGCTCGATCGTCAGCCTCCGGCCCTGCACCTCGACGAGGTGGGGAATCTGATTCGGCCCGATGCCCGTGCCCGCGACCGCCACGCGCTCATCTCCGGCTACGACCGTGACGCGGATCAGCTCGTTGAAGTCCTCCGCCTCGGAGACCGCCTTCTCCTCGAAGACGATCCCCCGCTGCTGCGCCATCGTCGGTGCGTTGACGAGGTTGACCTGCTCCTCGGTGCGCCCCTGCAGGGCACCGACGATCACGGCGAGCCCGAGCAGGCGCGTGTCGAAGTCTGCGATGCGTCCGAAGAACGCCGCCTCGATGCGCTCCACGGAGCTGCCCTCGGCGAGGCTCATCGCCAGACGGCCGAGCTTCGTGGCCATCGGCAGGAACGGGCCGAGCACCTCCATGTCCTCGGCGGAGATCGCCGGGATGTTGACGGCCGTCGAGACGACTCCGCCGTCGAGCGCGGCGACGACCTGCTCGGCCGACTGATAGCCCGCGCGATCGGTCGCCTCGGCGGTCGAGGCGCCTAGGTGGGGCGTCACGACTACGTCGTCGCGTCCGAACAGCGGATTCTCGGTCATCGGCTCGGATCCGAACACGTCGAGCGCGGCGCCCGCGACCTTCCCGGAGTCGAGCGCGCGCTGCAGCGCCGCTTCGTCGATCAGCCCGCCGCGGGCAACGTTCAGCACGCGCACGCCGTCGCGCATCGCCGCGAAGGCCTCGTCGCCGAGGAACCCCTCGGTCTCCGGGGTTTTCGGCAGGTGGATCGTGATGAAGTCGGCCTGCGCATAGATGTCCTCGGGGCGCTCGGCCTTGTCGACGCCCAGCTCCCGGTAGCGCTCGGCGCTGACGAACGGGTCGAAGGCGAGCACGCGCATGCCGAAGCCGCGTGCCCGCTGCGCGACGAGCTGGCCGATGCGTCCGAAGCCGATCACTCCGAGCGTCTTCTCGTAGAGCTCGACGCCGGAGAGCTGCGAGCGCTCCCACCGGCCCGCGATCAGCGACATGTGCGCCCGGGGCACGTTGCGTGCGAGCGCCAGCAGCAACGCCATCGTGTGCTCCGCGGCGGTGACGACGTTCGACTCCGGCGCGTTGGCGACGACGATGCCGCGCTTCGTGGCGGCGGGAACGTCGACGTTGTCGACGCCCACACCGGCGCGGCCGATCACCCGCAGCCGCGCTGCGCGGTCGATCAGCTCGGCGGTCATCTTCGTCGCGGAGCGAATCAGGATGCCGTCGTACTCGCCGATCCGCTCGGCCAGCTGCGCCTCGTCCCAGTCGATGCCGATGTCGACGTCGAAATGACGCTCGAGCAGCTCGACCCCGGAGTCGCCGATCTTCTCCTTGACGAGCACCTTCGCGCGCTCGCCTGCCTGGGGGATGCCGGGATCGGCGCTCATCGACCGATCCTCTCGACGACCCAGTCGATGCAGGCCGTCAGCGCCTGAACGTCCGCGGTCTCAACCGCCGGGAACATGCCGATGCGCAGCTGATTGCGCCCGAGCTTGCGGTAGGGCTCGGTGTCCACGATCCCGTTCGCCCGCAGCGTCGCGGCCACCGCCGCGGCGTCGACCACCTCGTCGAAGTCGATCGTCCCCACCACGAGCGACCGGCTGGCGGGGTCGGCCACGAACGGCGTCGCGTACGGGCTGTCCTGCGCCCAGCCGTAGAGGTGCTGCGAGGAGGCGGTGGTGCGTGCGACGCATCCCTCGAGGCCGCCGAGGGAGAGCATCCACTCGACCTGATCGGCCATCAGGAACAGCGTCGCCACCGCCGGCGTGTTGTAGGTCTGGTCCTTGACGGAGTTCTCGAGCGCCGTCTGCAGCGAGAGGAACTCGGGGATCCAGCGGTCCGAGCGGTGCAGTTCGGCGATCCGCTCCTGCGCGGCCGGCCCGAGCAGCGCCAGCCACAGGCCGCCGTCGGAGGCGAAACCCTTCTGGGGCGCGAAGTAGTAGGCGTCGGCGGAGGCGATCTCGACCGGCAGCCCGCCGGCGCCCGAGGTCGCGTCGATCGCGATCAGCGCCTCGCCGGCGCCGTCCGGCCGCATGACCGGGACCATCACCCCGGTCGAGGTCTCGTTGTGCGCCCAGGCGATCAGGTCCGCTCCGGCCTGCGCGGCGGCGGTACCCGCCTCGGCGGGATCAGGAGCCGAGCCCGGCTCGGCCGCGATCGTCAGGGGTTGGGCGAGGTGCGGCGCGCCCTTCGTGACCGTCGCGAACTTCTGCGAGAACTCGCCGTAGGCGAGGTGCAGCGAGCGCTCGCGCACGAGTCCGAAGGCCGCCGCGTCCCAGAAGGCCGTCGTTCCGCCATTGCCGAGCGCCACCTCGTAGCCGTCGGGCAGCGCGAACAGCTCGCGCAGGCCGGCGCGCAGCCGGCCGACCAGCGACTTCACCGGCTTCTGGCGATGAGAGGTGCCCATCAACGATGCGCCCTGCGACGCGAGTCGCGCGAGCGCCTCCGGGCGCACCTTGGAGGGGCCACAGCCGAAGCGGCCGTCCGCCGGCTTCAGCTCAGCGGGAATCAGCAGCTCGTTCTCGGTGAGAGGGCTCGTCGTCATGTGGGCTCCTCGCTCCTTCGGACCTCGGGGATGGTCGGTGCTCTGAAGGTGCCCAGGCGCGCGGCGGACGAAGCATCGCCGCTCCCCGGTGGTTGACTCCACCCGAGCGCCAGTCGCGACGAGGAGGCGAGTGTAGCGAACCGGTGCCTCTCCTCTCCGGCGAGAGAGTCGCGGCTCCCGTCCGACCCGCCGACGGCCGTCACGCAGTTCCGACTCGTGCCTCGGTTCACCTGCGACCGTGCGGCCCTGACCAGTCGTAGCCCGGCCCGCGCGGAATCAGTTTCATCGGGTTCAGCTCGTCGTGGGTGGTGTAGTAGTGGCGCTTGATCTGGCCCATCGCCACGGTCTCCTCGATGCCCGGCAGCTGGTAGAGCTCGCGGGCGTAAGCCCACAGACGCGGGTAGTCGACGAGGCGCCGCTTGTTGCAGTGGAAATGCAGGTTGTAGACCTCGTCGAAGCGTGCCAGGGTCGGGAACAGCCGCCAGTCGGCCTCGGTGATCTGCTCGCCGAGCAGGTAGCGACGCCCGCCGAGCAGCTGCTCGAGCCAGTCGAAGCTCTCGAACAGGGCGGCGAAGGCACGCTCGTAGGGCCGCTGATGGCGAGCGAAGCCCGCGCGGTAGACGCCGTTGTTGACCGTCTCGTAGACGCGGTCGTTGATCGTGTCGATCCCGGCGCGGAGCGGCTCCGGGTAGAGGTCCAGGCCGCCGGCTGTGCCGAGCGCTCCGAGGCATTCGGGGTCGGCGAGGATGCGGATGATCTCGCTGGACTCGTTGTTGACGATCCGTCCGTCCCGCTCGTCCCAGAGGACGGGGACGCTGACGTTGTGGCTGTAACCGGGCTCACACGCGAGATACGCCTCGCGGAGGAAGGACCAGCCGTGCAACGGGTCGCTGTACTCGCCGCCCGGGCCGTCCTCGAAGCGCTCGCCCGTGAAGGCCCAGCCGCGGGCGTCGCGGTAGGGCGCGAGATAGTGGATCGGCACCGCATCGCCGAGCCCGGCGAGCTCGCGGACGATCACCGTGCGGTGCGACCACGGACAGGCGAGCGCGACGTACAGGTGAAAGCGGCCCAGCTCGGGCGCCGGCCCCGGTGGCCTGCCGCGCGGGTCGGGTCCGACCCAGTCGCGGAAGGTCGCGTCCTCGCGCAGGAACTCGCCGCAGTGCGCGTCCGGATCCTGCTCCGCGCTCATCCGGGCAGCGGGTCGCGCTGCGCGGCGGTGGCCCGCCATCCCACCGGCAGCCGCTCGGCGCCGAGGCCCGTGTCGGGCGGCAGCTGCGGCGCGGTGTGCAGCACGCAGAACTCGGGCGCGGGCCCGAGCACCAGTGCCCGCTGCCACAGCGAGCCGTCCTCCGGCGCCACGCCGTCGCCGAGCAGGTCGGCGATCGTGGGATCGCCCTCACCGGCTGGACGATCGATCCAGACGGCGAGGTGGCAGTCGGCCGGTCGTGCCTCCCCCTCGATCAGCCGGTAGATCGCCGCGGTCCCGGCCCCCGAGCGCCGGGCCGCCTCGTGGTGGGCGCTCTCGTGGCCGCGTGAGACCGCACCGACCTCGAGCACGCCGACGGAGCTCCAGTTCTCGAGGAGGTACCAGTCCTCATAGCCCTCCTCCCGATCCCCTCCCAGCCACAGCAGCGACTCGGCGCGCAGCGAGGCGGACGCGATCAGCCCGCTCGGGGGCATCCGGGCGAGAGAGCGGTGGAAGCGCTGGAGCGCCCGCTCGTAGTCCGCCGCGTCGACCCCTTCGGCCGGCCGGTGCCAGAAGACGTAGGCGAGCATCCCCGCGCCTAGAAGGAGGGCTTGATCCAGTCCATGTGCGAGCGGAGCTCCTCGCCCACGTGCTCGACCTGGGTGTCGGCCTGCTCGGCCCGCATGCGCAGGAAGTTCTCCTGGCCGGCGCGGTTCTCGGCGATCCACTCACGCGCGAAGTCGCCGTCCTGGATCTCCTTGAGGATCTTGCGCATCGCCGCTCGTGTCTCGTCGGTGATCACGCGCTTGCCGCGCGTGTAGTCGCCGTACTCGGCCGTGTTGGAGATCGAGAAGCGCATCCCCGCGAGCCCCTTCTCGTACATCAGGTCGGCGATCAGCTTCAGCTCGTGAAGGCACTCGAAGTAGGCCATCTCGGGGTCATAGCCGGCGTCCACGAGCGTTTCGAAGCCCGCCTGGACGAGCTCGGAGGCGCCCCCGCAGAGCACCGCCTGCTCACCGAACAGGTCGGTCTCGGTCTCGTCCTTGAAGCTCGTCTCGATCACGCCCCCGCGGGTGCAACCGATCCCCTTGGCGTAGGCCAGCGCGAGCGCGCGGGCGTTGCCCGTCGCGTCCTGCTCGACGGCGATCAGTCCGGGCACGCCGCTGCCTTCGGTGAACTGCCGGCGGACGAGATGGCCGGGGCCCTTCGGCGCGACCATCGCCACGTCGACGCCGGGCGGCGGGTCGATCTCGTCGTAGTGGATCGAGAAGCCGTGGCCGAAGAGGATCATGTTGCCCTCGGCGATGCCGTCGCGGATCTCGGCCTCCCAGACGCGGCGATGGAGCTCGTCGGGGAGCAGGATCATCACCAGATCGCCGCGGCTGGCGGCCTCGACGACGGAGGTCACCTCGAGCCCCTGCTCGACTGCCTGGGCGACCGACGCCGATTCGGGCCGCAGGCCGACGATGACCTCGACCCCTGAGTCCTTCAGGTTGAGGGCGTGGGCGTGGCCCTGGGAGCCGTAGCCGATGATGGCGACGGTCTTGCCGTCGAGGAGCGTGAGGTCTGCGTCGTCGTCGTAGATCATTCGCGGCAGCGTATCCGAGACGCAGCCGCGATCAGGCCTCGGCACGGGCGACGAGCGTGCGGCCCGGCACGGCCAGCGACCCGTCGCTCGCGGTGAACGGAGCGAGACGTTCGGCCATCGCCTCCCGGATCTCGCCGATCTCCGCCTCGGGCTGCGAGAGGACCGCGTCGTGGAAACTGCGCGAGAGGTCGAGGGTCAGCTCCCAGAAGTCCTCGAAGCCGGCGTGGCGGCGCAGCATCTCCACTGCCACGATCTCGATCTCGGTGAAGCCCGCCTGCTCGAGCAGGTCCCGCAGTCGCGGCTCGCTGCCGAGCGCGAACGGCCCGGGACCCTCGCCGTCGCCGAGCGCGGTGAGGCCCCGCTCGCGCAGCACGCCCCCCGGAGCTCCCGCCCACGGGTTGGCCTCGATCGCATCCCACACAGCCAGCCCCGCGCGGCCGCCGGGCCGCAGCACGCGTCGCGTCTCCGACAGCGCCGCCGCCGGGTCCGCCATCAGCATGTAGCCGTAGCGGCAGAGCACGATGTCGACGCTCGCCAGCGGCAGGTCGATCCATTCGGCGTTGAGGACCTGGAACTCGACGTTGTCGAGACCCAGCTCGGCGGCCCGGGCGCGGGCGCCCTCGAGCATCCCCTGCGCCTGGTCTGAGATCACCACGGCGCCGATCGGCCCGACCAGCTCGGCGGCGAGCATGCCCGTCTCCCCCACGCCGGCCGCCAGCTCGAGCACGCGTTCCCCGGGCTGCGGGGAGACCGCGGCGATCATCGCCTGGGAGACGTCCTCGCTCCAGGCGCGCATCTGCTCCCGGTGGCGTATCCAGCCCGCCGAGGCCTCCTCCCAGGCGCTGAGGCTGTTCTCGCGATAGGCGTTCGCGTCGAAGCTCATGCGAGCTGCCTGCGGAGCAGCTTGCCGGAAGCGGTTCGCGGGAGTGGCTCCTCGGTCGTCCTCAGCTCCTTCGGGATCTTGTAGGCGGCGAGGTGGCGGCGACAGTGCTCGAGCAGGGCGGCCTGGTCGAGCGCGGTGCCGGGCGCATGCACGACAATCGCCGCGAGGGCCTCGCCCCACTGCTCGTCGGCGCGCGCGAGGACGGCCGCCTCGAGCACCTGCGGGTGGGCCTCGAGCACCGCCTCGACCTCGGCGGGCGCGACGTTCTCGCCGCCGCTGACGATCGTGTCGGTCTTGCGGCCCACGAGCTGGAGCCAGCCACGATCGTCGAGGCGCCCGAGATCACCGGTTGCGAGCCAGCCCTGCTCGAGCTGCGCCGAGGGCGCCACGGTGGGTCCGGCGAGCATGATCTCGCCGTCCTGCGCGATCCGCAGCCGGGTGCAGAACAGCGGCGGG